>CAZCRM010000007.1:0-20210 GCA_964501085.1 uncultured Methanosarcinales archaeon
GAACGTCCTTACCATGCAAAAACTTCTGAAGGTTCTCATACTCCCTATCCAGAATTTCTTTCTTGCGTCGGGTCAGCTTTACAATCCCGCATTGAATCGTGAGCCTCATCATAGATATATGCATGTTTTGAAGATATTTAAATATTGCAGGCTGTATCCCCTGGAAGGGGTCTTAGCCCGCAGGAGGAAGATAAAAACCTTATTAACACCATTCCCAGCGATTTCGACAAGTTCAAATCTATGACTACGCTATTATTCTATTGATATGCATGCAAAAAAGGCGTTAGCTACTGAAATGTACAATAAACTCCTGAACATAATGGGACGAAAACACTGGTGGCCTGCTGATACTCAGTTTGAGGTTGTGGTAGGTGCCATACTCACCCAGCAGACACGATGGGAGAATGTTGAGAAGGCGATACGTAATCTGAAGGAAAGAGGGCTTGTTGATCCAGAAAAACTTTGCAAAGTTGAGATTGAAGAACTGGAAAGGTTAATAAGATGTACAGGATTTTACAGACAGAAAGCCAGAAGATTGAAAGATATTTCAGCGTTTTTTGCTGAAAATCCGGATATCCTTGAAAAACCCACAGATGAACTTCGAGAAAAGCTTCTTTCTCTCAAGGGAGTAGGAGAGGAAACCGCAGATAGTATCCTGCTGTACGCAGCTAACAAACCAAAATTCGTGATCGATGCCTACACCAAAAGAATATGCAAATGCATGGGAATCAATGGTAGCTATAAAGAATTGCAATCCCTGTTTGAGGCATCTCTCCCAAAGAAGGTTTCTCTCTACAAGGAATTACATGCATTGATAGTGGAGTATGGCAAAAGGTTCTGTGTAAAAAAACAATGTGATAAGTGCATTTTAGTAAATGGTCAACTATAACATCTTAATCAGAGATATCCCGCTTTTGGGGTGTATAGCTTTCGGAATTATAGACAGGGGTACAAACGTGCTTCAGGTTCGCCCAATCAGTGAGTGCCCATTATCCTGCATCTTCTGCTCCACTGATGCAGGTCCTCATTCAAAAAATAGACTTTCTGAGTATATGGTAGATCTTGAGCAACTGCTTGCATCATTTGAGTATGTAGCTTCATACAAGAAATGTGAGATTGAAGCCCATATTGACTCGGTAGGAGAGCCTCTCATGTATCCCCGTATTGTCGAGCTTGTTAAAGGACTTTCTGATAATTCCTATGTAAAAGTGGTATCAATGCAGAGCAATGGTGTGTTGCTGAATGAAAGACTCATAGATAACCTTGAGACTGCAGGTCTATCCCGCATCAACCTCTCCATACACTCCACACAACCTCAACTTGCAAAAAGGATTGCAGGTACAGATTCTTATGATCTTGAGAGGGTGATGAAGAATGCAAGGTATATTGCCCAGAATACAGACATCGACCTTCTCATAGCACCTGTGTGGCTTCCTGGTGTTAATGATGAGGAAATTCCCAGATTAATAGAGTTTGCTCTTAGTATAGGGGCAGGGAAACGATGGCCTGCTATGGGTATTCAGAAATATCTCCCTCATAAATACGGGAGGAAACCTCCTAGTATAAAGAGCATGAGATGGGATGTTTTTTATTCAAAACTTGAAAGGTGGGAGGAGGAATACAACACAAAGCTTGTTTTGAGACCAGAGGATTTTGGAAGTTATAGATGCAAGCCTCTTCCTAAACTCTTCAAAAAGCATGAGAGGATTAAGGTAAAAGTAATAGGCTATGGATGGATGCAAGGAGAGAAGCTTGCTGTTGATAGAGACAGGGTGATAACCATTATGAATGCTCAACGAATACCTGTGGGAAAGGAAGTGTATGTAAGGGTTGAGAGGGTTGTGGACGGAATATATATAGCAAGACCACTATAAATGCAAAAAATTACCTTAACCCTGTTTGCCTCCTGAGATAAACTCCTCCACCATCTCCTTAGCCACATCATCAGGATACTGTTCTGGTGGAGATTTCATGAAATATGAGGAAGGACCCTTGAGCACACCACCTATCCCTCTATCGAGTGCGATTTTTGCACAGCGAATGGCATCAACCACCACCCCTGCACTATTAGGGGAATCCCATACCTCAAGCTTGAGCTCAATGTTCAGAGGAACACCTCCAAAACTGCTACCTTCCAGCCTTATATATGCCCATTTTCTGTCAGTAAGCCATGGCACATAATCACTTGGTCCAATATGCACGTTCTTTTCGCCTATCTCATAGGGAAGCTGAGAGGTAACCGCCCTTGTTTTGGATATCTTCTTGGATTCGAGTCTCTCCCTCTCCAGCATGTTATAGAAATCCGTGTTTCCCCCAACATTGAGTTGAGAGGTACGCTCAAGCCTGACCCCTCTGTCCTTGAAGAGGTTTACCAGCACTCTATGCAGGATGGTGGCGCCTACCTGGGATTTGATATCATCTCCTATAATGGGAAGGTTCTTCTTCTCAAATCTCTTCTGCCATCTCTCCTGACTGGCGATAAACACTGGGATGCAGTTAATGAAGGCACACCCTGCTTCAAGAGCCTGCTCCACATACCACTTAGTGGCAAACTCACTACCCACGGGTAGATAGTTGACCACCACCTCTGTTCCAGTATCCTGAAGCACCTGAGCAACATCCACTGTGGGAGAAGGATGTTTTTTTATCACTCTACTGAGATACTTTCCAATCCCGTCATGCGTCATGCCACGCTGTACCACAACTCCAAGCTCAGGCACATCCGCAAACTTGTAGGTATTGTTGGGCTCTGTGAAGATCGCCTCACTCAGATCCTTTCCTACCTTGTTGCTATCCACATCAAAGGCTGCTGTGAATTCGATATCACTGATTCTGTACCCGTTCATATCAGCATGCATGACCCCTGGAATCATCTCATCATCCTTGCATTTTTTGTAATACTCAACACCCTGAACCAAGGAAGAAGCGCAGTTTCCTACGCCAATAATGGCAACCTTTATCTTGTCCATTTTAGGTCTCCTTCATTAAAATACTGCACAAAAGCTTAAAAGATTATGTTTTATATAAGTTTGTTAGACTATTGCTTTGATGCAAACCCCTGAATGTTTTTTAATATATTATATTTTTCGATATACTCTTGTTACCGAAGATAACTAATAAAGTAAGGTTGCTAAAACAACAGAAATGCTCTCTGTAATCATTTACCCCAACAAATCAAAACTCATGCTTTACCCCATAAAAGGTAACTCAGATACGCCTGTGTTTACAGGCATTCTTACATTGAAGAATACATCTAAAGGAGCACGTCCTGCCAAATTCAGAATAAAGCGGGGAAACAGAGAAGAACTTAGGTCGCCTGATGAGGTTATCAAACTTCTACGGCTTGCCGACAGGATTATGATTACCACCACAGGAGACAGGAAAACTGATAGCCAGATAAAAGAGATGCTTAAGGCATATCAGCTTGACTACAGCTATATAAACCCGTGCAGGCTTTGCCTTCTCTCAGGCAGGTACACCCCTTTAAATAGACACTCAATTAATTTTAATAATGAGATGATATGCCCTAAGTGTGCAGAAAATGAACTGAGGCATGAGCTGAGGTTTAGAGGAATCTCGGATAAAGCTGCTGAATGGTTTGTGAGATTGCTTCTCAAGACCAGGGATATGAATAGGGTTATCGGGATGCTTAATCATGACCCAAAGCTTACACGATTTGATGTTCTAAAAGCTTGCAAGGTTCATAAAAGGATGAGGGTGGAAGAATTACCTATTCATGAAAAACTTAAGAGCATCCTTATGCAGCATATGAACGAGTTGCTCCCTGTGCAAACGCTTTCTGTAGATGCGGGTCTGCTTGAAGGCAGAAATCAGCTTATCGTATCTGCCACAGCAACGGGTAAAACACTGATAGGCGAGCTTGCAGGCATCAATAATATGCTGAACAACAAGGGTAAGATGCTTTTCCTCGTTCCCCTTGTGGCACTGGCAAACCAGAAGTATGAACAATTCAGGCATCGCTATTCCTCCATAGCCACAACCTCATTACGAATAGGTACAAGCAGAATAATGAAACACAGAAAAGATGTTACAACCTCTCTCTCCTCTGATATTATCGTGGCTACCTATGAAGCAATGGATTATGTTCTGAGATCAGGTAATGCAAAAGCACTTGGTAACATAGGCAGTGTGGTGATTGATGAGGTGCACATGCTTGAGGACAGGGAGAGAGGACACAGGCTTGATGGACTTATCGCCCGCCTGAAGTTCATCTCACCTCATGCTCAATTTATATATCTCTCTGCCACAGTAAGCAGACCGGAATGGCTGGCTAAAAAACTTGGAGCAGAGTTAATTGAGTTTGAAGAACGTCCTGTACCCATTGAAAGACATATCCTCTTTGTTAGGGAGCATGAGAAACGATTCTGGGTTGAGAAGCTTGCCAAACAGGAGTATAACAGAATATCTTCAAAAGGTTATAGAGGTCAAACCATAGTATTCACCAACTCAAGAAGACGATGCCATATCCTTGCCAGCACCCTTGGAATAAGAGCAATGCCCTATCATGCAGGACTTTCCTATCAGGAAAGAAAAAGAGTGGAGGAGCTTTTTGAAAGAGGTAAGTTACCAGTTGTGGTCACCACAGCAGCACTTGCAGCAGGTGTGGATTTTCCTGCCTCGCAGGTAATCTTCGAGTCCCTTGCCATGGGTATGGAATGGCTGAGTGTGAAGGAGTTTTATCAGATGCTTGGAAGAGCAGGAAGACCGGATTATCATGATCGAGGATTGGTATATCTGCTTGTAGACCCTGACAAAAGGCTGAGAAGAAGTGAAACCGAGGATGAGGTTGCCTTCAGACTGCTTGAAGGTGAGTTAGAGCATGTGGGTGTAAGCTATGGTGATGAAGAGATGCTTGAGGAGACCCTTTCCAATATTATTATCGCAAGACGTATGCATGATATCCTTAAAATCAATGAATTGCTTCTGGGGGAGGGAAATCTTGAGTATATACTGAGTAAACTCAAGGAATATGGGTTTATTGAAGAAAACGGCGAAGGATACTCTCCCACAAGACTTGGGAGCATCGTAGCCTCGCATTTCTTGAATGTGGAACAAACCTTTCTGTTAAAGAAGGCTGTGTTTGAGACCTGTGAGCCCATGGATATTCTCACACAGCTTGAGACCCTTGATAATGTGTACTTTCAGTTTTCTGATACTCATTTAAAGGTTTTTGATTCTGGATTGAGCATTTTTTCTCCAGAGGTATTCTCAGGATTAAACAAGAAGCTATGTGATGCTCTTCAGAGGTTTGCAAAGGAGTTCATGACTTGTAAATGCAAGCATTACTGCGAGTGTGCAGAGAGGGCATTCTCAGCAAAGGTGATAGATCTTTTCGCAGGTGGTTTATCTCCTTCTGAGATTACAGAATATCTTAAACAGTATGCTATACATGTTTATGAAGGAGATGTGTTCAATTATCTTGATAATGCTGCAAGAAATCTTGAAGCCATTGAACTGATAGCAGGTATCTATGGTAGAAAGGAGTTGATGGAGAAGGCAAGGGAATTGAGAAAGAGAATGGAAAATGCATAGCAGAGGATAAGTAATGACGAAAGCCTTTGATGAAAAGGTTAACAAGCAAAAGCTTGCTGAGATACTGAACGCTCTGGGTAATGAGCACAGTCTTGCCATCATGGCAGTGCTGGCAGATGGAGAGCGTTATGCCTCTGAGCTTGCCAAGGAAGTGGGTATCTCTCGCCCATTAATGTATCTTCACCTCAAAAAACTGGAAAACGCAGGCTTGGTGGAGAGTGAAATAAGGCATTTTGACCATCCTCCATATACCAAGAAATTTTATAAAGCAAAGCATTTTGAATTAACACTCTCATTAAATAAGATCAAGGAAATTATAAGGAGGTAAGGTATATGGATATGATGCACTGGATGACGAATTATTATGATTGGGCAATCTATGCTCTTATAATAGTGGTGAGTATACTTGGTCTTATCTATATTTACCTAAGCTATATGATACTCACAGAACTGAAAGAGATGAAACAAACCTTTAAACGTGTGGAAAAACTTCTTGAATCTGTAGAGTGATATACATGCTTTCTGATAAAGATAAAGACATACTCAAAAAAAGGTTTGAGAAGCTTGATCATGATGTAGAGCTTGTGGTATTCACTCAGGAATATGAGTGTCAGTTCTGCAAGGAAGCCAGAACGCTGATATCAGAGATGGCTTCCCTTTCTCCCAAGCTCAAAGCTAAGGTTTATGATTTTGTAAATGATGAAAAGATGGCGAAAAAATATGATGTAAACAAAATACCGGCCATTGCCATAATTGGAAGCAAGGATTATGGTATACGATACTATGGCATACCTGCAGGATATGAGTTGCCTGTTATAGTAGAGGATATTATAGAGGTTTCAAAAGGATCAACCTCGTTATCCCAGAACATAAAGAATAAACTGAAAGAGATCAAGAAACCGGTTCATATACAGGTGTTTGTATCACCAACCTGCCCTTATTGTCCAAAAGCTGCAAGGATTTCGCATCAATTTGCGATGGAGAATGAGCACATCCGTTCTGATGTGGTTGAGATGATGGAGTTTCCCCATCTTGTGCAGAAGTATGGGGTGATGAGCGTACCCCATATTGTAATCAACGAATACACCTCTTTTATAGGGGCTCAACCTCCAGAGGTGTTTATTGAGCAGATTCACATGACTCTAAGAGCAGGCGAGAATCCCATGTATTCCTAACTTTCCTTATCTATTCTCACTGACTTGAAATGTGGACCTCTCCAGTAAACCATTTTTTCAATGCTCACCTGCACGATTACATCGTTCTCGCCAAGGGGTTTATTCTCTATCACTGACTGATATTTGCTCTTGAATTCCATGTATATATCATAGTATAGCTGAAGTGTCTCTTCTGAAAGAAAGTATATGGGTGCTTTCTCTTTTATCTGGGCAGTGCCAAGCACCATGACCCCTTCATTATTGAATGGATTTACTGGATCCCTTATATCTATGGTGATGCTTACCTTGGGATTCTCTGATATATTTCTGACCTTTTTTGATTTTTCATTGGTGATGAAGAATATCCTTTGCGTGTTACCATCATAAACAAAAAACACAGGGGTAAGATGGGGCTGATCGCTTCTGTCACTTGTACATACATAGCAGAAGTAATTGCCATATAATATATTCAGAATCTCGTCAGGTATTTTCATAATCATACAGGCACGCTTATCTGCTTGGCACCCCTCCAGTATATGATTCTAACAGGTTTTACTTCAATAAGTATTCTTGCAATAATCGGGGTGAGTTGCCATGCTCTCGGTAGCTCAGATGTTGAGTATTTTCTTGTATATTCAGGGTATTTCATTATAAAAAGTTTCCTTGCCTTTAACATCTGGATGAAATGCAGGGGTACATCAACAAGTCCAAAAATCTTTACTCTGCCTATGAAGAGCACAGCTTTGTTCTCATATATGTTGCTCATGTCTCTTTTATCTATAAGGAAAGCGATTTTATTGTTTTTTCGCATTATTTTTAATTTTTTTGCCTCTTTAGAGGTATTGAAGAAAATGCTCTGCCCATCGAAAACATATACAACAGGGGTAACATGGGGTGTGCCGTTCAGAGAAGTGCCCACATATGCAAAACTGGATTCTTTTACAAGGTTGTAGATATCAGGAGGCAGCCATGGCACCTTTGATACCTTATATGCTGAAATCACTGAAATAAATGTTATAAAAAATGCAAATGTTATTATTATCACAATAAGCAGCCTGTTTATCTGAAACACAGGTATCAGGAGCAGAGAGATTATTCCGAAGAATATGTTGTTGATATCAAGCCTGCGCAGAGATTTAAGCTCTGTATAGGGAGTATGCTCAAGTTCTATTCTTCTTTCTGCGATTTTTTTTAATCTTATCGATCTCCAGAGGGCAAGTACTGAGACCCATATTCCAAGCCCCATTCTGTAACATATGTCCCAGATGAGAAAACTCATGAATACCAGCAGTATATGGCTTTGATTTTCTCCTATCCAGTATTTCAAGATTGTAGGATTATAATATAAAATATATAACATAAAAGGTATGAATATCATTATTCCTGGAAGAGCTTCATAATGGTTTTTATGGAAGAGTATTGATTTGTATTTCTCAAGCAATTTATTTTCTTCCCTGCTTAAAGGTGCCCTGAACGTCCTGAGCGTGGGTGCAAGCTGGAGAATGAGCATGCTCCATAACACTGCTACAAGAATTCCTATACTACCATAGAGCAGTGAAACAGGTTTCAGGTTGAAGATAATACCTAAAACCAGACCGAGAACCAGAAGGAAAAACAACTGTAATAGTATGCTGTAGAGGTGAGGAAGCAGAGAAAACGGTGGGATTTTTCCTACAAGCTCCTCGTAGATCCACTTCATTTCTGTTTCATCACTGTTCTGCATGGGAAGCATCAGTAGACTGCAGTCTGAAGAATAAACTGCTCAGGAAGTAACTAATATCTCAGATGAAGTATTTATAGTCATTCTCTTAATTTTCTGCATAAATAAACTTGTCTATCTGATATATAGTAATTTTAATACTGTGCTATCAATTCTTTGGTTGTGTTCCATCATGTGTGAGTTCACCTCCCCCTGATCTGCCTTTTTTCATAACCTTCTCAAGAAACTCTCATAATATTCTTACCTTCTCTTCATAACAAAGCTTGCAAGCTTAGCTGCTCCAAAAATTTCCACTTTTTTGTTATAGCACCCAAAAATTAAAATCACAAAGCGTTTTGGGATAAAAACGGGCATACCATGATACTCGAAATCACTAACTATCCTTCTCGATTAATTTGGAAGAACCCAATAGATATATTAAAGAGAAGCACCGTAGCTATTATAGTTTGTCATGTGATGACCACTCAGTAAGTCATTTGTAACAAAAATAAGATTCAGCTATGATTTATGTTATTTATGCTTTCATCGCCAGTATTTCATTAATTATAGGTGGATTACTGCCTATTTACACAGGGTTAAAACATATCAACACAAACTACCTAATCGGGTTTGCAGCCGGTGTGCTGATATCTACAGCCATTTTTGATATGCTGCCAGAGGCATTATTGAAGTCAGGAATCAAAATAGTTAATCCGCTTGCCATTGGCTTTTTTTCACTATATCTGCTCGAAAAAAGTGTGATGATTCATGCCTGTAAAGAGACCGAGTGCGATATTCACACTGCTGGCTGGATAGGTATGATAGGGCTTGGTTTACACAGCATGCTTGACGGTATTGCCATAGCAGTAGGTTATATAACATCACCTACCCTTGGAGTGATTGTTGCGTTTGCAGTGGCTGTTCATAAACTTCCTGTGGGTGTTTCCACCACCGCCATAAGCAGGTACTCGGATTTTAACAGGAAAAACACGCTTGTTGCGTTATCTGTAATATCATCCCTCACAGTGTTTGGTGCACTGATAGCAGGGTTCTTCCCTCAGGTTTATTTTGGAGATATTCTCGCCTTTAATGTGGGTACCTTTATTTATATAGGTGCAAGTGACCTTCTACCCCATGCCAGTGAGCGGGTTGATTGGTTTGTGGTGGTGAGTGTAATGTTAGGAGCGATAATTGCACCTGTATTTACGATGATTATCTGAATCCTGTAATTAGGGTGGAGTGTGAATAGTAACCCTAAAAGGGAAATTTTATAATTGATAGAGGTATTATTTGATACGGGCCCGTAGCTTAGCCAGGTGGAGCGTTCGGCTGATAACCGAAAGGTCCTGCGTTCAAATCGCAGCGGGCCCATTTCTAATTTTATCACCATAAGCATATATGTAATGAAGACATACTATTAACTAATGATAATGGATGCAAAGATAAAGGCAGAATTGATTTCTATTGGGGCAGTGGACATCGATACCTCTCTGCTGGGCAGAATCACCATACCTACAGCAGGACCTGGTGCAGGCGGAAAGGCATTCTTCTTCAGATCAGGTAATCACAGGGTAAGGCTGGTGGTGGATGATGGTTCGCCACTACGTGCTGTCAAGGACAATGGTGATATTGTCATCTTGAAAGGGGGCAAGGAGCTTGTGCGAGGCGAAATCGAGGAAGAACTCATCCACTGTCCTGAGCAGGCATATATCACTATGAGTGAACGTTGTATCTATGATTGCAAGTTCTGCCCTGTTCCCAAGCTAAAAGGTAAGGTGAAGTCCTTTGATGAATTGCTTGAGCTTGTGGAAGAAGCTTATAGAATGGGAAAAATGAAAGCTATTTCCATTACCTCAGGGGTAGAGGAATCACCTGAGAAAGAGGTGGAGAGGGCAGCTAAACTAATAAGAGCACTTCGTAGATATAATGTTCCCATAGGTGTTTCTGTGTATCCTACTCGGGATTCATCCCGCATACTCAAGGAGGCTGGAGCCTTCGAGATCAAATACAATGTAGAAACGATGGACAGAGTGTTGTATGATAAGTACTGCAAAAAACCTCCTCTTGATTTCACCCTTGAATGCCTGAGGCATGCGGTCAGAATCTTCGGAAGAAATAGGGTATTCACCAACTTCATCGTTGGGCTTGGAGAGAGTGACGAGACAGTAGAGAAAGGTGTTGAAGAACTTGCAAGAATGGGGGTTATTCCCATCATAAGAGCGGTGGGAGTACATCCGCTTAGGTTTGGTGAGATAGAGGCAGAACGTCCGACAAAGGAAAGGTTGCTGAAGCTTGCAAGAATGACAAAGAGAATTCTTGATAGATATGGTCTTGATGCAAGCTTAGCCAAAACCATGTGTCTTCCCTGTACAGGATGCGATCTCAACCCGCATGTTGACCTTTGAATATGATTACCCTAGTAATCAGACGAAAGGATGTACAGCTTATTCAGCAGGAGTTAAACAACAACAAACCCTATGAAGCATGTGGTGTACTGATAGGGAATATAAATGATACTACTGTAAACGTGGAGAGAGCACAACCTATAACTAATGTAAGGCATAGCAGAACAAGTTTTGAGCTTGATTCTGAGGAGTTCTACAAGGTATGGAATGATGCTGAGAAGAAGGGAAAAGAAATCGTTGGGATATACCATACCCATCCTGTTTCCTCAGCGGTTCCCTCTCTCTGGGATAGAGAAACCATGCAGAATGTTACGAATGTGTGGCTCATTGCAGGTGTTGACGGGATGAGAGCATATGTGTGGAATAACGGGGTTAAATCGGTAAAATTAAAGGAGATTCCATAACCTAATGTTTCATAACCTAATGTTTCAGCCTCAAAGCCTTTGGCTTACACCTATACCTTTTTCTGTATCAATGAAGATATTCAAACACATATCCACAATGCTTTATAACCTAATATCTTATCTTAAGTTATGAAGTTTGTTGTTATTGTTGGAGATGGTATGGCAGACTACCTTTTACCAGAGCTTGACAACCACACACCACTTGAGATAGCGAACACTCCAAATATGGATTTTATAGCAAAACATGGAAGATGTGGTATGGCAAAGACTATACCCAATAACTTGCCTGCGGGTAGTGATGTGGCGAATCTCTCCATACTGGGCTATGATCCCTTAAAATATTATACTGGAAGAGGAGCACTTGAAGCAGCCAGTATTGGAATTCCTCTTTACAAAGAGGATGTTGCTTTTAGATGCAACCTGATAACTGAAAAGGATGGATTGCTGGTAGACTACAGTGCTGGACATATTTCAAGCGAAGAAGCACGAATTCTTATAGATACCTTGAACCATGAGCTAAAGAACTGCAGGTTGTATGCTGGTGTAGGTTACAGGCATGTACTGGTGATGAAGCAGGGGGAGAAGGCTATATGCACGCCACCCCATGATGCTGTGGGAGAGCACATAAATAACATCCTGCCAAAAGGAGAGGATGCTGAGATTCTTATAGATATTATAAAGGCTTCAAAACCCATTCTTGAGAAGCATGATGTTAACAGGAAACGAAGAAATGAGGGTAAGAATCCTGCCAATCTCATCTGGCTCTGGGGACAGGGAAAGCCCCCTTCCATGCCCTCTTTCAGGAAATTATATGGTGTTTCAGGGTCTGTAATCTCGGCAGTGGATTTGATCAAGGGTATTGGGAAATACGCAGGTCTTGATGTTATAGAGGTTCCAGGTGCTAATGCATATCTGGATACCAATTTTTCAGGAAAAGCTAAGTATGCTCTTCTATCTCTGAAAGAAAGAGATTTTGTGCTTGTTCATGTTGAGGCGCCAGATGAAGCTGCTCATATTGGTGATATCGATGCCAAAATAAAAGCCATTGAGGACTTTGACGAGAAGGTGGTAGGTGGGGTGCTGAATGAGATTGAATGCTATGATGAATATAAAATATTGGTGATGCCTGATCACCCCACACCTATATCTGTGAGAACCCATACTAAAGAGCCTGTACCTTTTGCTATTTATTCCTCAGCAGATAGCAGGGATTACGTTGATAAATTTGATGAAAACTCAGTAAAACATGGTGTCTTCGGACTGGTGGAAGGACACTGCCTTATGAAATTGCTGATGAGCTAACCTTTTAATATCAGGCATGATAATACGTAGGTTCTTCTCTTTTCTTAGCCTGCTGGAAGTTGATCATTGGAATGGGCATGGATGGCGGAAGTCCCATGGCTTTTGAGATCAGCAATGCGAGTGGTGCAAGGTTGGTCACCATGTTATTGGCAATCTCGTTCTGAATCTCTCCAGGTGCCTTTCCTGCCTCCCATTTTTCCTTAATATCCTTCAAATCCTCTTCACCTAAGTAATCAGAAAGTCCTTCAAACCTGATGTGACCCAGATTGGGGCTGAGATAGTTGATAGCAAAGGTGTACTCCACCCTCAGAACAGACCTCTCTCCAAAAGGAGTACGATGAACAACTATCGAGGGATTCTTGAGATTGATATCAAAGTTTATATTGATATTTCTGTATTTCCGAATCTCCTCTGGAGATGAGAAAACCTTAGATTCTATACTGGTAAGCTGAAAGTTCACAATCATGGGTTAACTTATGCTCTGATAAAAGATAACTGTATCGTTCTCATTGGTCTTTGTGGATACCAACTAAGCTAATAATCCGAGTGAAGCGAGGCGCCTGAGAATAAAAGTTAATAACGAATTTCTTTTTTACTTTTCATCTTTTGCATTTTCACTTTGATCAAGCGGGTTTTACTCCACGATATTATCTCCTACTGCATGGATAACGAATTGGTAATCATCTTATAGTGACCTTCTTCCCTCACTATAACAATTTCTTGCGATAACCCTTTACTTTCTTTCTCGTCCATAGCCTTGAACGTTCAGACACCACAACTATATGTATAGATTTAGCCATTAATGGTTCATGGACATTCTGAGACGGGGACGGCTCTCAAATGATCTTGAGAAAGACGTACTGCGTTTTTCCTCATCCATGGAAGCAGATGAAAGGATATTTCACGCTGATATTGAGGTGGATAAAGCACATGTTGTTATGCTGAGAGAGCAGGGCATCATCAAGGATAAAGAATGCTCATCCATTCTTTCTGCACTTGATATAATAAAAAAAGAGGGCATCTCAGCTCTTGATTCTTCATACGAAGATGTACATATAGCAATAGAGGCAAGGCTGATACAGCTCGTAGGGGAGGATACTGGTGGAAGAATGCATTCAGGGCGTTCGCGGAATGATGAGGTAGCTACCTGCATACGCATCTCGCTTAGGCATGATCTCATAAACCTCATGGATGAGCTTCATACCCTTATTACAACCTTAATCACACTCGCTTCAGAGCACCGTCAAACCTTGATTCCAGGATACACCCATCTACAACGTGCTCAGCCAACAACGCTTGCCCATCATCTTCTTTCCCATGCTCATGCCTTCATGCGGGATCTTGATAGGATAATGCAAGCATATAAACGAACAAATCAGAACCCCTTAGGGTCAGCAGCATTTGCATCTACTGGATTTCCCATAAATAGAGAGAGAACAACTCAGTTACTTGGTTTTGATTCTACAATGGAGAATTCCATGGACGCAGTGAGCACCAGAGATTTCATGATTGAATGCTTAAGTGTACTCTCTATCCTAATGACAAATCTCAGCCGCATAGCAGAAGAACTCATTCTCTGGAGCTCATCTGAATTCAATTTCATTGAGTTAAGTGATAGATACACCTCAACCTCTTCTATAATGCCCCAGAAAAAAAACCCTGACATTGCAGAACTTATAAGAGGAAAAACAGGGACAGTGTATGGTTCTCTAACAGCAGTGCTTACAATATGTAAATCCCTGCCATATAGCTACAACCGTGACCTTCAGGAA
The DNA here is from genome assembly GCA_964501085.1 of uncultured Methanosarcinales archaeon. Classification (GTDB taxonomy): domain Archaea; phylum Halobacteriota; class Methanosarcinia; order Methanosarcinales; family Methanoperedenaceae; genus CAZCRM01. The sequence goes on from CAZCRM010000007.1 coordinate 14,290, forward strand.
GCCACGCCTCATCTTTGGAACGCTATTGAGATTGCAAGGGCATCTACACGTATGACCCAAGGAATGCTCAGGACAATGAAAATCAAAAAAGAGAATATGGCAAAGGCGCTGAATGAGGGATTCACCACTGCTTCAGAGCTTGCAGATACAATAGTAAAAATAACAGGCATCTCCTTCAGAACAGCCCATTATCTTGTGGGTTCTCTCGCAAAATCAGGAAAAACTCCGACTCTTGCCGAGCTTGACAGACTATCATTAAATATTATCGGGGAAAAACTCAGTGAAAGAGGGCTTTCTGAGGAAAGTATTAAAAAAGCTCTTGACCCTATGGAAAATATCAGGAATCGAAGGGTAATAGGTGGGAACTCACCAGAAGAAACAGAACGTCAGATAACTGTTTTAAAGAAAAAACTTGCAGATAGTAAGCTTCGCATTCAGCATATTCGCAATAATATTACCAAAGCTTCTAAAGAGCTTGAAAAAGTATGTGAACAATATAAAGAGAAAAATTAATACCTTACCTGACTGAGGTTATTATATGAATGAAAACTCAGCCATAACACTGGATTCTCCCAAGATAAGGGATTATGCTCTGCATGGGTTCTGTGTGGCACTTCCCATAAAAGGAGGGAGACCAGTAAAACTAACAGCAACCAACCCCCATGAATTCATGTCCATACTCAAGCAATCCACTGTAGCATGGCTGAACTTCCAGGTAAAGGATATCCATAGGGATGCTGAAATCATCGCCATATCTCTTGGTTTTAGCTCTTCTCTTGTACCAACCCTTCTATCTGAATACCTTTCTGCCTATGAGGACAGGGATACTGAACTTGGGCTGATGATACCTGCGGTGAAAGTAAAAGAATTTGAGGTTATTATCAGCCCCATACTGATACTGATAAGAAAAGACCTTATACTCACCATTCACGATGATAAGGTTGACCGCCTGATTCGTTTTTCCCGCTATGCTGATGCCTTCATGAGAAAAATCAAACCCTCCCTACTACCACAGGATAAGCTCACCATCATCCTTACCAGACTTATCGATGTGAATATCAACAGAAACTTTGACCATCTGAGGGAGATACAGGCAAGAGGTGACGAACTCAGCAAGATATTGATGGACCCCCTTACACCAAGAAAACTGATCGCCCCTGAAATATACAATATGAAGCATGCCCTTATAAGCTATCTAAACACTCTGTGGGCAACCCTTGACGTGGTGAACTCATTAAGGCATGGTGATGCCGAGCTTATCACAGACAGCCCAAAACTGCTTGCACGTATTGGCATGCTCTCTGATGATGTGAACAGGCATATCGCTTTAAGCGAACATATGTCTGCTGTGCTTGCTTCAGGACTTGAGGTGCTCCAGAGCATCTATAACAACCAGCTTCAGATTCTGAACAACAGATTATCCCTTGTTGCTGGATGGCTCACTTTATTAGGTACCGCTGCCCTTGTACCAAACACCCTTGCCACAGTTTTCAGCAATCCAGCATATGGACTGGATACTGGTGATAGAGTATGGTATTCCATATTAATAATAATCTCAACAATAATTTCAACCTTGATAGCTTACTGGTGGGTGAAAAAGAAAGGGCTATTCACCTTCAAAATAGAATAGCTATTCCTGAGCTATCAAGGTTCCCACGTCTTCCCCATATAAAAACTTGGCTACCATACCTTTTCTTGAGGCATTGAAGATTCTTGAGTTTATACCATGCCTGGCAAGTTCGACCAACTCAGTAACCTTCCCCAGCATACCATGGGTGACATCTTTAGTATCATGAATATATTTCTTAACATCCAAAAAAGTTATTGGGGTTATCTTCCTGATAACCTCTCCTTTGCTATCCAGAACACCATCAACATCACTCCCTGCACCAATCCTCGAGGCATTCATCGCATTCGCTAAGTATGATATAATTCTATCTCCTGAGAGTATCTCTATTCCTTTTTGCGTATCCATGACCACATCTCCATGAAACACTGGTACGATGCCACGTTCAAGCATCACGTTGATATGTCTAAGCTGAAAATCAATGATGTTTCCATTTTCAAGAATGCATGAGCTTAATGGATGTACAGGTAATGCTCTCACCCCCTCTTTATTTAATGCCTCCACCACAATGGAATTCAGTGCTTTCACCGAGTTATGGGTGAGATAGGCACCTTTAACATTGAATTCCTGCTTAAGCTTGTATTTCATCGCTTGGGGATGACCAAATGACCCTGCACCATGAACGAGTATTAGAGAGTCTGCATCAGATTCTGAGAGAAAAGAAGCTATCTCATGAGCTATCCTGTGGATTTCAGATTCTCTTGCACAGAGTGGTGAAGCCTTTTTTGTAATCACGCTCCCTCCAATCTTCAGGATTATCATTCCACCAGCACCCCTTCATCGCTAAATTTGGTTATAATCGCCTGTCCACCCGCCTCTTCTATAGCGTTTGCAACATCCTCTGGTGAATCTGTTAGGGCAAACATACATCCTCCTCCCCCTGCACCTGTGATTTTGGCACCATAGGCACCTGCTTTTCTTGCTGCATACACTAACGAGGATAACTCCATTGTGCCAACACCTATGGCATCAAGCAATCCATGATTAATATTCATAAGTTTACCAAGAGATTGGTAGTTTTTTTCCTGTACAAGAAGCTTTCCTTTGCTTGCAAAGCTTCCTATGGTTTTAATAATGGGATTGACTATATCAGGATACTCCTCCTTGAGCATTGCTACCTGTTTCACGAGCCTTGCGGTCTTTTTGGGAGTTGCTCCTTTGTTGGTATTGCCTATCACAACACTGCACTCAAGGAGTGGCAGCTTATAGCGTGAAGGAATCTCCACCACTCCCCCAAATGTCGAAACAAAGGTGTCGGTGATGCTAGCTCTTCCCTGCACCTGGTGTTCTATCTCATACCCCATTCTTGCTATCTCCTGCTTATTATATCCAAGGTCAAACTCCTCATTGATGGCAGAAAGCGTTGCTATGGTAACTGCTGCAGATGAACCTATACCAGCACCTATGGGAATCTCTGATTCTATGTCTATGCGCACGTTGAAAACACCAAGCTTCTTAATAGCAGATGAAACATAAGGATGCTTTTCAAAATCAAGTCCTGTTCTTCCCATGTATGAGGAGATACTTATCTCATTTGATGGTTGAGCTGTAACCCTGGTTCGAAGCTCTACCGCACATGCGATAGCGCTTTCACCATACACCACTGCATGTTCACCAAACAGATATATCTTGGCTGGAGCTGAGCATGTTGCCATTTTTCTTCAATATAACTTAAATAAATATAATTTTTTGCATAAAGCTATACACTATCGCAAATATTTACCTATTACATACATCTCAGCACTGTGCTTTCTTGAAGCTTCAGGAGAAAAGGCTTTAACCTTCACAAAATATTTTTTTACATGTTTCATAAAATTCAGAAACATATCCCCCTGAAACACCTTTACCACAAACCTGCCCTTAGGTTTCAGAAGCTTCCTGGCACATTCAAGAGCACACATGGAGATATCAATTGATCTAGCATGGTCATAGCTCCAGTTTCCTGAGAGGTCAGGTGCTGCATCACAGAGCACCACATCCACCTCTTCACCGATTTCTTCTTTTATCTTCTCTATGGTAGATGAATGACAGATATTACCTTTAATGGTGACCACACCCTCTATTTCTTTAATACTCTGTATATCTACACCAACCACCTTTCCTCCTGAGATCTGCTTAGCTACCTGTAACCATCCTCCTGGAGCAGCGCCAAGATCCACAACAATATCTCCTTTTTTGATAATACTAAATCTTTCGTTAATCTGTTTGAGTTTGTAGGCTGCACGGGAGCGATAACCCTCTTCCTTTGCCTTCCTGTAATAATAATCCCTTCTCTGCATTAGTTTTTATACCCCACATACACCCACTGGTCATAGATACCTTTTTCATCTGTATTATCAATGATTTCTCCAGAAACACTTTTTTCAAGGGCATTCTTGAGAATCTCAATCTCCTGCTTTTTATTGGTTGTGAGCATTATCATACCTTTATGCTTTAGAACCTTGATGGATTCTTGCACAATACCCACCCACACCTCTTTGTTAAAAGGATAGATACTTCCCATCATGAAGCCAGCTATAACATCAAAGGAGTTTTCAGGGAAGAAAGCAGAGAGTTGTTTCGCATCCAGAACAATAGTCCTTTTCGGGTCAAGCACGTTATGTTCAAGACCTTGGCATATCATACACTTATCGATATCAATGGCAAGAGGGTCATAACCAAGCTCATGCATGGGTAAGGTTGACATACCATTACCACATCCTATCTCAAGGATATTCCCATAAAGCTTATATCTGCTGAGCAGTTCCTTCAATCTTGTGTTTCTATCCTCTATATACACCATCTCATAAGGTTCCTTCTTGAAGCTACAATCATTGCATAATTGCCTGTTCACCAAAGCAAGAGAATAATATTCTATGATTGCGGTGTTGAACTCTCTACGACTTGTTTTATATATGCTATTAAGTTTCAGTTGTTTTGCTATCTTAGAGAAGCGAATACTGCTCTCATTAGGATATGGTATAGAGGAAACAAGGTTTGTGAAAACCACCCAGAAGTTTTCCTCCTCATCAAATAACGTTAGCCCTATAATCTCTCCATTCTCATCCAGAATCCCGTTTACCTCCTGATTATGCTCCCTGATACCCTCAAGGTAACGAAGCGTTAATGCATTTCTCTTCAAGGAAGCAAAGCTCTCTTCAACAAAATAAATATCTTCATCCCTAAGCTTAAGGATATCGTGGATAAGCATGGCTATTCATCATCTGGTTCATCATCACGATAGCTGTTATCCCCTACCATGGCAGCACATATGGAATCCACTCCATCGAGCCATTCAGCCACAATCCCATCAGGAATATCATCAAAAATCTTTTCATTCAGTTTTGGTGTTTCACCTGCAAGAATATTTGCTCCCACTGCTGCTACATTATTGAGTGCTGTGTTCATGTCTCCTTTCTTTTCAGCCTCGATGGCGTTCTGAACCAGCTTATCTATGGAATCTGTTTTCTCAAACGCATTCTCAAGATAACATTCACATGAAGCAAAAGCACCCATCAATGATAGCTGAGTAGATTCAAGCATGATATCGATATCCTCGCTGATAGGCTGGATTTTTTTGAGCACAATCTGCTTTACTTCATTAAGATGCTTCAGAGCTTCATCCTTAGAAAGCAATTTCTTATCGTATTTTGCTATTATCTTCAGACATGCAAGTATGACATCATCCTGCATATTCACAAAAACCTCTCCTCCCTGCTGTGCTCCAAGCTTAAAACCACTCTCTTTTACCTTGTTGATCCAGTTCTGCCATCGCTCTTGGGTATAGAAAGGTAATGCATACTTTGTCTCCATGTTCTCACCCTGTTGTTAATTTCCGTACCTTGTTGATTAACTCATTCTTACCAAAAGGTTTTGTTATGTAATCATCAGCCTTTAACACATATAACCCAAGCAGTTTATCTATATTCTGGGTCTTTGCAGTCAATATAGCTATAGGTAACTCTGGATTTGTTTCTTTTATTCTTCTGAAGACATCCCAGCCATCCATGTCAGGCATCATGATATCAAGAAGCACAAGGTCAGGTTTGCAGGCTGCAACCATGTCTATTGCCTCAGCACCACTGCTTGCCAGTACTGCTTCAAAACCACCACTCTCAAGCACAAGCTTTACAAGCTCTAAGGTATCTGGCTCATCATCCACTACCAGAATTTTTTTCCTTTTTTCATCCTGCATTCATTCTCCTCTTTGGCAGTAGAATATGAAATGTACTACCCCTATTTTTACTTTCCGCCCATATCTTTCCACCATGCGCCTCCACAATATTTCTTGAAACCCACAGACCAAGTCCAGCTC
>CAZCRM010000008.1:0-19990 GCA_964501085.1 uncultured Methanosarcinales archaeon
CATCGCTCCGACTTTTAAATCTTCCTTCCTTGATCCATTCATCTAAAGTCTGAAGCAAATTCTCCGGAACTCTTACTTGCACCTGCACCATAGTATCACGTAAACATATATATTTACATACTATTTAATCTTTTCTTCTTTTCACTCCCCTCATTACCCTTTATCGAGAAAAGAAAAAGCACAAACGAATTGTACATAACGGTCACGCCCACATCTGAAGTCCTATGAGGGATTTGGGTCGAAGACGAGAGCGAAGCCAGATATGAGCATGTTATCCGACCCAAAGCAAGATTGCGAACAAGCGCAGAGTCGTGGGCGGGGTGTATTGTAATCATTTTAATCCTCTTCTACATATTCCCTTACTAACACCTTCTTTAATAATACAACCTTCCTCTTTACATTTGGCAATATAACCACAGCTTAATAAAGCTACAGGGCAATATTTATCTTTTGTTGGAATACAAATAAAATCAACGCCATTTTTTCCGAAAAGACAAACATCACATAATTTTTTATTGCACATTCTTGGAACAAAATCAAAAGTAATGTCAAATTGTTCAAGATAAAAATCTTCAATGCCTTCATCACTTTTCAATTGATTATAAATTTCTCTAATGATTTTTGGCATATTCCAAGTTTTGGGAAGGGTATTGAGATGCAACACATCCGCAAATAGGTTATCTCTAAATAAAGGGCTATTGTTCCAGACATCACCTGGTAGTTCTATTTGATTCATGGGTAAGTTATTCCAGATATTCAATAATTCGTTTGCATGGTCGTTGGACATTACTTCTTTTATAGCATCATTAAATATTTTGTTGTATAATCCTTTTTTATAATCCCTAACACAGCACCATAATCTCTTTTTTCCGTTTGTAGAAGTTCTTTTGAATTTTTTGAGTTTTTCTTCAAATTTTTTCTCATTGCTTAGAATTTCTATAATTTTACCAGGATTTGCTTTTTTCTCATCAAGCTGATAAGTTAATAAATGTAAAGTACATGCAACTCTTATAAGAAGGTCATTATCTCCTTTAAATCTCTGAATAAAATGCAAAATGAAAGCAACAATGTTTCGCCTATATTTTTTCCCATTTATGGTTACTTCGTACTTATCCAAAATTTCTAAAGTTTGAAGTATGTTTTGATAATCATCGGTTACATATCTGGATGCAAAGGTGATATTGTTAGTTTTAGATTTAAATCTGAATCGTTCTTTGCCTTTCTTATCTCGATATTTCTCATAATGTTCTTTAAGAATCTTCTCGGAAGATATTCTGTTATTCCTTGAATATTTATATATCAACTCAGAAAAGACATATCCTCCTTTATCCCAAACAATTTCAAATGGCATTTGTCTATCTGTAATATAACAAATCCAATGTGTGAGGATTTTTTCATGATTAGTTAAATCGTTTCTAAAGAAGTTTATAAAGTTATAGTTATCTTCTGTATTCCATCTCCGTGCATCCAACCAAGAGATTGTTTTGAAAATTCTAATAAGCAAATCTTTGTTTTTTATTTTTACCTTACGCATCCTAACACTTCCCCCACGATTTCACTTAACTTTGGTATATCCAAACTCGAGTTCGTATATTGGAGGTATATCGGAAATATCGTATATACCCCTCTGGCAGAACCTCATCAGTCTTCATTCACCACCTCCCGACTCAAGATAGAGTCTAAGGGACTTTTTATAAGTTTTATTACTCACATGCTATATATTTCTGTTGTTTTTAAACTTTTATATCCAAATTCTCATGGAATCAATCTGGGATGCAACTTTATTGATCGAGTGTTTAACCATTGATGAGATCAAATAAAATCAATCTAAGCTAGCTGGCGCCTTGGAAAATCTACGTTGGCTAAGTTCATTGTGTCTTTAGATTACTGAAAATAATTTTGTTCTTCATTCCACTTTCGCCTTCAAAACCTTATTCGTATCATTCCCAAACACATCCACAACCTTGACCATAATCTAATATTTTCCATCTAATCCTTTCTCCCCATACCTATGCCTTTACTCCCTGAAATCCCTCTACCTTCTCGTCCATAGTATTCCTTCTCTCGCTCAAATTTTTGGAGTTAACTGTATATAACTGTATATATTTTTATCGTTTTGTTCAGTCTGCATGAATCAGAAAAACAGCTTGGATAAAATAATATTAAATAATATTAAGAAAACGCTCATCACCACATCCGCTTGAGCAGAGCGAAAGCGGCGCATTAAAACATTAACAAGACTAAGTTTAGATATAAATAGTGATTTTAATTTCATGCGTTCGCTCGGAAAGTTCTATGGTTTATGGATAAAATAATATAAGAAAAAAAGCTGGTGAACCACCAAAAATGCGAGCTCACCTTCAGCAATTGGTAACATTATAATCCAAGAAGGTTATATTTTATAATAAGTGCAGCAAACAGTATTGCCACGATATTCATCACTTTTATCAGAGGGTTGATGGCTGGACCTGCAGTATCCTTGGTTGGATCCCCTACAGTATCCCCTACCACAGCTGCTTTATGGGTATCTGATCCCTTTCCACCCAGATTTCCATCCTCAATATACTTCTTGGCATTATCCCATGCCGCACCACCTGTGGTCATCAGTATTGCAAGCAGAAGACCTGAAACTATCACACCTATAAGCAAGCCTCCCAGTGCTACAGGACCAAAGATGAACCCAACAAGCAGAGGAGAAATCACTGAAATTATCCCGGGAATTATCATCTCTTTCTGAGCTGCTTTGGTTACGATATCAACACATCTCCCGTATTCTGGTTTTGCAGTACCTTCCATGATGCCTTTAATTTCCCTGAACTGACGTCTGATCTCAGATACTATTGTGGAAGCTGCCTTTCCAACTGCCTTCATGAGGAAGCTTGTGAACAGAAAAGGAAGCATGCCTCCGATGAATAGTCCTATCAAAACTAGAGGGTCAGAGAGTCTTAATTCTAAGGTACTTCCAAGCAGTTTGTTCACCTCGCTGCTGTATGCCGCATACAAGGCAAGAGCACCCAAGGCTGCTGAACCTATGGCATAACCCTTTGTAACCGCTTTTGTAGTATTACCAACTGCATCCAGTGGGTCAGTGACATCCCTCACCTCTTTTGATAGCTCAGCCATTTCAGCTATGCCACCCGCATTATCTGTGATTGGGCCGTATGAATCTATGGAAATAATAATGCCTGTCACAGAGAGCATGGATGCTGCTGCTATGGCAATACCATAAAGTCCCATAACAGGATCTGAGACACCTCCTGCAGCAAAAAATGAAATCAATATTCCTGAACATATAATTATAACAGGTAATGAAGTACTCTGAAGTCCAACAGCAAGCCCTGTGATAATATTCGTACCAGGACCGGTAACAGAGGCATTGGCAATCTCCCTCACAGGAGAATGTGCCGTGGCGGTGTAGTATTCAGTAATCATAATCATGGCTGTTGTCACACCCAACCCTACAAGGGCGCTGATAAAGATGCCAGTGTTACCTTTCATCATAGCCATTGTAATAACATAGAACAAGACCGCTGAAAGAACTCCTGCCACAACAGTACCTTTGTACATCGCCCCCATGATATTCTTAGACTTTCCAAGCTTTACAAAGAAGGTTCCTATTATGGAGGCGATTATGGCTGAAGCACCAAGTAAGAGTGGATATATAACAGCGTTGGGATAGTTATTGATAATAATAATACCAATAAGCATGGCACCAAGCACTGTTACAGCATAGGTTTCAAAGAGGTCAGCAGCCATTCCTGCGCAATCACCCACATTATCTCCAACATTATCTGCAATAACACCTGGATTACGGGGGTCATCCTCTGGTATTCCTGCCTCAACCTTGCCGACAAGGTCAGTGCCCACATCCGCTGCCTTTGTGTATATCCCACCCCCTATTCTTGCAAATAAGCTTATAAGCGAGGCTCCAAATCCAAACCCCACCACCTTATCCACAGCATCTATGTCACCACCATATACGATATATAGCCCACTAATACCAAGCAGAGCAAGGCTTGCCACAGAGATTCCTGTAACAGCACCTCCTTTGAAGGCAACGCTTAGAGCTTTTTGCATTCCCTCTCTTGCCGCATTGGCACATCTTACATTGCTCCTTACCGATATATTCATACCCAAATAGCCTGCTGAGGCAGACATCACAGCACCAAGAATGAATCCTATTGCAGTGTAGATATTAATCGCTATGGCTAACAGTATGGCAAGCAATATCGCGATTATCGCAATGGTTTTATACTGCCTGTTCAGATATGCCATGGCACCTTCCTGTATGGCTGAGGCAATGGCTTTCATCTTTTCTGTTCCAGGGTCTAATTTAAGGATGTATGTAACAAGATATCCAGCGAATATCAGACCTATAATTCCTGCAATAGGGGCTGAATACAGTAACCAGGTCATGTATTACCTCCTGAAACTTCTTGCCACTTGGTATTAGGAATATATATTATGTTCGGTTTTTGAAAGAGATAAATAAACAGCTTTAAACCTAACATCGAGATTACAGCAAGAATTTCATGAGGTGAGCTATGGTTATTTATAGAAATATGAATAATACAAAAATAAATGTATCTGGTTATCTGCATAGATAGAGATAATGATTTGGGGGAAAAAGCAGGCATTGAAAGCCCTGTCATAGGTAGAGATGCCAATCTTAATGCTGCAGTCAAGCTTGCCTCAGTTGATCCAGAGGACTCTGATGTTAACACCATTTTTGGAGGAATTAAGGTATATGATACGCTAAGAGAGGAGAATATTGATGCTGAGATTATTTCAATAGCTGGAGATAAAATGGTGGGGATTCTTGCGGATAGAAAGATATCAGAACAGCTTGACAGGGTGATAGAACAATTAAAGCCAGAGAGAGCGATACTTGTCTCAGATGGTGCAGAGGATGAATCCATATTACCAATTATTCAATCCAGAATAAAGGTGGATGCTGTAAGGAGGATAATAGTTAAGCAGCATGAAAATCTGGAAAGCACATATTATATGCTCAAGCAGGCTTTCAATGACCCCAAGATTTCCCATACCTTCTTCATACCCATTGGTCTTGCATTCGTGATATATGCAATCTCTTTATATGCAAATCATCCTGAGGTGGCGGTTATCGCTATTACAGCAGCCATAGGGCTGTACATGTTATTCAGAGGCACGGGTCTGGATGATGCCTTCAATGAATTCAAGACTTCCATGATGAACTCCTTACAAGGGGGAAAGATTACCTTTGTCATGTATCTTGCTGCCATAATTCTCTCCATCATAGGAACCATTCAGGGAGGTATTGGGGTATGGAATTATTATAATCAGACGGTTATGACGGGTTATCTGATACTACTCATGGCATACATCAATGCCTCTGTATGGTGGTATGTGATGTCAGGGGTACTGATCAACATCGGAAGAATTATAGATATGCATTTAGCCAATGAAAAGATTGGTAAACAATGGTCACATCCCTTCTTCATAATAGCGAGTGGTATCCTGTTCTGGGCTGGTAGTACCTATATTCTGGTGATAAGCGAAGCTCTGCAGAGCTATCCAATACTAGGGAATGGAAAAGAGTTTCTGTTTTCAACACTATTAACAGCAATTTTCATAGCAGTTATAGGTGCGTGGATATCAGCAAAACGCCTGAGTGCCTCATAGCCTGTTGTGTTTTTCAATAGCCTCGTCAAGGCTGAGTTCTCCTTTAGCCACCTTCCGGGCTAACATTCGTGAAATCGTAAGCCGCCCGTTTGAGTACCTTCTGCTGCGTTCCTGTATTATTCTCACTTCACCCTCAGAAGGCTCTATGAACTGTTTACCTACCATTTTTCCAGGGATATTGGCAATGTTTATTGCAGCTATTATGTCCAGGATATCTCTTCCATGCACACCTTTTCCAAGGTGTGGAGTGGTGCTGGTTTCATCAACCATTTCCACCTGAATTCCAAGGTCAAGGATATCATTAACAAGCTTGGAACGTATGAGTCTTGCTCCATGCCCTATCCTTGCAATGATCTTCTTGTTCTTATATTCCTCAATTATGGTTTTTATAAGGGGACATACCTCACCTATGGAAACATGGTGTACTGAGACCACCTTGTTGTTCATTACCACAGCTATTCCAGGATATTTCCCAGGGTCTATCCCGATTATTATCTTATCCACCTCTTCTCCAGAAAGCAAAAGAAGAGCTTTATCAATAGCTACCTTTGGTGCGTTGCTGTCTGCCAGCACCACCTTATTGCTCTGAAAATCGATATCATTAACTTCAGCTTCAGTGGTAATGACAACGCTTACGTTAGCAGGGATAGATTGAGAGGGTGTGAGGACTACAAGGTCTAATTTACGGGAACGAGCCTCTTCGATAATGGAATGATATACCGAGAAATTCTCTGTAATTAAAGCTATCTGTCTCTTCCTTTAAAGTCCTCCGTTTAGTTTTTGACATCTATATCTTCATAATAGTATATTACTCTTTACCATAGCACAATCACTTCATGAACTAATAAATTTAAAGACTAACAAACTTGGTTCTTAACAGCCAAATCTCCTATACTTACCTTATAAACCCTAGCCAAAGTTATCTACTTACCTTGGCTAATTAATTTATTTTTGTTCCCTAAGACATAATTAACCACTTCGTGTATATTTTTCAATATTTCATCCAAGGTTTTTAATATCCCTGAAGAAACAGACAATCTACCACAAAAAACCATCTTCATCCTGCTCCACAAGAACTGGAAAATGAACTTTTTAGCTCCTGTCATTTTCAATCACTAACAATATTCTACAATCACCTAAATACACTACCAAACTTTAAGGGTTTATGTGTGAATCTTTTAATAGTAAAGGTTTCCTATGAATATCTCCTTAGCGCAAAATATATACCACCTAACGTAATAAAGAGTCCGACCTGTTCATTAAGTGAATAATGAAGGACTAAATCCTGAAGGAGATAAACATGGCACAGCAAATGTATGTTAAATTTGATGTCCCGGCTGATTTATCAAATAAGGCGTTGGAAGCCTTAGAGATGGCAAGAGACACTGGAAAGATACGTAAAGGAACAAACGAAACCACCAAGGCGGTTGAGCGTGGTATTGCAAAGCTGGTACTGATAGCAGAGGATGTGAACCCACCAGAAATAGTGGCACATCTACCAGCGCTGAGTGAAGAGAAGAACATACCCTACATCTATGTGAAGAAGCAGCTGGAGCTGGGCGCAGCCTGTGGACTACGTGTGGGCAGTGGATCAGCAGCCATAATAGAACCTGGCAAGGGTAAGGAACTGCTGGAAGAGGTTATACAGAAGGTTCAGGCATTAAAGAAGTGAGACAATGGCAGATGAAGAAGGATATCCGGCTGAAATAATTGAAATCACTGGAAAGACTGGAATGCATGGAGAAGCCATGCAGGTACAGTGCAGAATCCTTGAAGGCAGAGATAAAGGCAGGATCATAACCAGAAATGTAATAGGTCCTGTAAAGGTAGGAGATATCCTAATGCTACTTGAGACCTCGAGGGAAGCAAAGAAGTTAACAGGGCGATGAGAGATGGAGAAAAGAAAATGCTTTTTCTGTGGAGATACCATTGAGCCTGGGACAGGCAGGCTATTTGTAAAAAAGGATGGAACAGCATATTATTTCTGTTCATCCAAATGCAGAAGAAATTTTGAGCTTGGCAGAATACCTCGAAAGGTGAGATGGACCCATGCAGGACTGAAAGCCAGAGGTAAAGCTGTAAGCTAAGGTGAGACCATGTCGTCAGGCTCAGCAAAGGAGCGTACTTACGTTATGGTAAAGCCAGATGGTGTGCAGCGTGGATTGATAGGAGAGGTGATAAGCCGTATTGAAAGAAAAGGGCTTAAGATAGTCGCCTTGCGGATGAATACTATTTCACGGGAGGTTGCGGAGAAACACTATGCTGAGCATGCCGACAAACCTTTTTTTAATTCTCTGATAGAATTCATCACCTCAGGACCCTCTGTTTCAATGGTGGTGGAGGGGAAGAATGCTGTTTCTGTGATGAGAGAAATCAATGGTGCCACAAACCCTGTGAAAGCGAGCATGGGCACAATACGGGGGGATTTTGCCCTTGATACCGCACGTAATGTGGTGCATGCCAGTGATTCCATCGAATCTGCAAAGAGGGAGATTTCGATTCATTTCAAAGATTCTGAGATTGTAGAGTACTCAAGGATAGACGAAGCCTGGGTATACGAGGACTAAAAGGTTTGCAACCCTACTTTGTTATATTTTGTACTAAGATCTGTTAATATTTTTATTGCTGAAATGCATAGTAACAGTGATGAAATCTGCAGATGTGCAGTCAGAGGTAATGCGTGTACTGCTCAACATCTCAAAAAGTCTTGCCAGAAACAAGCAGGGCGCTCTATTTGTGATAGCCGATAGGGAGAAAATTAAAGGAAACTATCAACCCCATTACCCTCAAATCAAGTTTGCAGATAATCTCCTGTGTGAGGGAATGGATGCTGTAATTGAGAAGCTTGCAACCCTTGATGGAGCTGTGATATTCACACCAGAAGGTGAGCTTATTGCATATGGTTCAAGAATACTGAAATCAGAAACCCTCGTGGGGTTTGGTACCAAACATGCTGCAGCAAAAGGAATCTCCTCCTTGATAAATTCCACCGCTATACTGGTATCAGAAGAAACTGGCTGGATAAAAGTATTCCAGAAAGGAAAGATTGTTCTTGAGACCGATGCAGTGGATATAGAACCTACCATACTTGATAAAGTATCCCGTTTCCTTACAAATCAGGACATGGCTCTGCTTGCAAGTGCAGGAATCTCGGTAGCTACTGGAATAATCACTGCCCCCACCCTGCTGATAGTGGGTGGAGCCTACATGATTGTGAAGACCGCGGGTTCTGTGATTTCCTCAGCATTGAAGAAAGATAAGAGGAGGTAGAGTATGATTCGCTTCACAAAACTGCATGGTAATGGAAATGATTTCATACTGATAGATGAGTACGAGGGAGAGATTATAGCTGAGTCCAATAAACCAGCTTTTGCGAGGAAATATTCCCATCGTCGTTTTGGAATAGGGGGAGATGGGGTGCTATTCTTAGGAAACTCTGATAAAGCTGATATAAGTATGAGGATTTTTAATTCAGATGGTACAGAGGCTGAGATGTGTGGCAATGGCATTCGCTGTCTTGTGAAGTATGCACTGGATAAAGGATACATCAGCAATAATGCCAAGGTTGAAACAAAAGCAGGTATACTTGCTATACATTCAAGAATCAACGATAGGGTATGGGTAACTGTAGACATGGGCAAGCCTCTCTTCAAACGAGAGCAGATTCCTGCCAGAGGTGAAGGAGAATTTATTGGGGTTGAGATGTATGGTCACAAAGTATCTGCTGTTAACACAGGCGTACCCCATGCTGTTATCATGGTGGACTCCCTTGATAATGAACTTATGAAAATAGCGCCAAGGATTCGTTACCATTCAGTGTTCCTTGAAGGAGCGAATGTGAATTTTGTTCATATAGACTCAAAGAATGAGATTACCATACGCACATATGAACGAGGGGTTGAGGCTGAAACCCTGAGCTGTGGAACAGGTTCTGTGGCATGTGCTGCTATCGCTCATAAGCTTGGCATTGTTGGGGATAGGGTAAAGGTGAACACAAGGGGGGGTGAGCTAATAATCACCTTAACCAAGGATAAAGCATTCATGGAAGGTAGTGCTGAGACAGTATTCGAAGGAGTTATTCAATAGGTTTAAATTCAGATATCTCATAATATTTATGATGCGTCATATCATCTCAATAAGGGATTTTTCCAGAGAGGAGATTGATGCTATTCTTGAAAAAGCGAGAGAGCTTGAGCCCGTTGCTTTGGGCAAGAAATCCTCTCTGCTTTCAGGAAAGATTCTGGCAACATTATTCTTTGAACCGAGCACAAGAACTAGGCTATCCTTTGATACCGCCATGAAACGTCTTGGAGGCGAGGTTATTGACCTGGGTGCAGTTGAAGCAAGCTCTGTAGCCAAAGGAGAAACTCTTGCAGATACTATCAGAGTTATAGGGGGGTATGCTGATGCCATTGTTCTGCGTCATCCCAAGGAAGGAGCAGCACGAATGGCTGCCGAGTACTCGAAAGTGCCAGTAATCAATGCAGGAGATGGAGCAGGGCATCACCCAACCCAAACCTTTCTTGACCTCTATACCATCATGAGAGAGAGCAAGCTCTCAAAGCTTAAGATAGCTTTGGTTGGTGACCTTAAGTATGGCAGAACTGTTCATTCCCTTGCGTATGCTTTATCATTGTATCATGCAGACATGACCCTTGTCTCACCCAAACAGCTCCAGATGCCCGAGGTGATCAAGAAAGATCTGAAAAAACAGGGTGCATTTGTCACTGAAAGCTCGAATCTTGAGGATGTTATCGAAGATATTGATGTTTTATATGTTACCAGAATACAGAGAGAGCGCTTCCCAGACCCTGCTGAGTATCAGAAAGTTGCGGGTAGTTATAGAGTAACAGTAGAGCTACTCAAGAAAGCCAAGGACAATCTCATAATAATGCACCCTTTACCAAGAGTGGATGAAATCGAGTATGCTGTTGATTCTACAAAGCATGCCAGATATTTTCAGCAATCCTTTTATGGTGTTCCTGTGAGGATGGCGCTTCTTGCAATGGCAATGGAGGTGATATGAACACGAAGAAGGAAATGCGTGTGCGCAGGATAAAGCATGGCACGGTGATAGACCATATAACTGCAGGTCAGGCACTCAATGTACTCCGTATCCTTGGTATCTCTGGAAAAACAAGGTCTGTGGTGAGTGTAGCTATGAATGTACCCAGCAATGTGCTGGGAATGAAGGATATTGTCAAGGTTGAAGATAGGGAGCTTGAGGAAGAAGAGGTGGATAGAATATCTCTGATTGCGCCTAATGCTACCATCAACATCATCCGTGACTTTGAGGTAATAGAGAAATATCGTGTTAGCCTGCCTGAGCGTATCGAGGGTGTGGTGAGATGTGCCAATCCCAACTGTATTTCCAACACCAACGAACCCGTTGTCTCAAAATTCACCGTGAATAAGAAACCTGTGATACTAAGGTGTGTGTACTGTGATACAATAATCTCAGAAGGTATTGCAGAGCATCTGATTTGATTGCAAACCTTCATCTAATAAAACATAGTAAGGTAGCCCATGGATGAGAATACTGTAAAAAGGACTAAGGCTGCTCTCAATGCCCTCATCGACATAGAGCAGTTATGGATAGAGAACACTCCCAACTATAATCTCTCTACCCAGGAACTGGTAATGCTCAAGAAGAGACTTGAACAGGCTATGAATAACCTCTCCAGAATCTACGAGGAGAACAAATCAAAATTCCAAGATGCTGAGGAGGAAATAAAAAAACTTCACAGTAAGCAGAATAAAAATTAAGTTATGTTAATAGTTTCTTGATAAATCTCTCATATACCTTGGTATCTACGGTCTTGCCAGCCCAGAACTTCATAACCTCTCCTTGATTTATCAATGCGGTAAGAGGGAGTTTTTTCTCTTTAGCCTCTTCCTGATAAATGATGTGATAAAGGGCAGCTCCATCAGGGTTATCCTCACTGGCTTCGATGATTTCAATCCTATCTCCATACTTCTCTGCTATCTGATCAACATTGGGCTGATTTGCCTCACATATTCTGCATTTGTCCTCTCGTGACCTGTCTCTTCTTATATTGAGGAGCACTGGATTTTTAGCTCTGTTTATTCGTTCTATAAGCTTTATTGCATGCGTATATTTGTCATCCATGTACTGCTCGATAAAGTCCTTGTACTGAGCCTCAACCTGTTCATGGGTGAGGGAGTATTTCTTGGCGATAGCCTCCACTATCTTTTGTCTGAACTTGGCTCTGTGCATGGATAAGAGTTCTGTAAGTTTCATAATGTTATTATTTGAGCTATCTGAACAAAAGCATTTTCCACACTATTTGGGTATCTCCTTAAATTTTTTTCTCGCCCCTTTGATGGTGCCTGAGATTCCATGAACCAGTATAGATACTCTCCCCTCCTTTATTTTATGTATGCACGCAAGGGAAGCTCTGGTTTCCTGGGTTTTGTTTAATGCACAGCGAAGAATTCCATATCTTCCATCGTATGAGACAAGCATCAGGTTCATCTCACTTAAACCAACATCACCAAATAACAGACGTGCTGAGTTCAGAATCTCAGACAGTAACTCCCTGCGTTTTATTTCTATATTTGAGGTTATTTCAAATGCTATGTAGCGTTTTTTTTCTCGTAGTGATGGTAGGATTTTTATAGTATCTCCACCCCCTGCCGTATGTAATTTGGGTTCTTTCTTCTTACAATCTGAAGAGGAAACGTGCTCATAGCATCTACAGCTTCTTCTTTTGTCATACCAAACAGACCTGCAAGGGCTACCATCTCTCTCGGAGATCGGAGATCATAACATGAACGAGCATTGCTTGTGAGAATCATGGGTAACTTGTATTTTCTGGCATATTTCAGGTTTGTTCTCATGATTTTCAGTGCTTTTATCCTGGCATCACCCTTCTGCCTTATTATAGAACCAAGATCAAAACCGATAGCTACTGAGTTCTCACCTGCCATTCTTGCAATAATATGGTTGAACTCTATGGGCTGGAGAAGGATATCTATGTCTGTCTCAACCACTGCACGGTTCAGTTTCTCATTACCTCCCCTAACCAGTAGTATGCTTGATCTGTGCTTTTTTATCTCACTTTTAATATAAGTGCCTGAGAGTTCAACTCCTTCGTAAATAGTAAAATTTACAAGTCTGTTTTCAAGCTTCTCGTCGGTTGTTGAATTGAAGACTGCGATTCCTGAATATCCATATTTCTTGGCTACGTATGCAAACTCTGTAATGGATTCTGAAGGATGAGTATAAAAATCATAGAAGCTCCTTTTAAACAATGGCATTATCCTGCTTAATAATTTTTTTATGCAATATAGATTATGTTAGTATGCATTAGATGTATGCAGCATTGCTATGTTATCCAGCAGAGAGCATAGTATCTTGAATGTTTGCTTTACATTATCCATATTAGATAAAATTTCTTCAGGTTTCTGAATATACCTTCCTTCCACGATATCATCACCGCAGTTCTGGAGCATGAGATTGATGCTCTCAACAGAATATTCAAGATGGAACTGCAATCCTATCGCTTTACCATACTCAAATGCTTGTGCCACACATGCTTCGCTTTCAGCCATTCTTGTAGCATTAGGTGGTATTTCAAAGGTATCGCCATGCCAGTGGAAAGCAATAAATCTTCTGGGAAGGGTACTGAATACCCTTGAATTTCTGGCTTCTTTTGTTAATGTTACAGGAAACCACCCTATCTCAGTGTATCTATTCCTGCTCACCCTGCCTCCAAGAACATCAGCTATCAACTGGGCACCAAGACATATCCCAAGAACGATTTTTCCCTTTGAAATGGCATCTCTGATGAGCTTTTTCTCCTGAATTAGCCATGGATACTTTGTTTCCTCATACACATTCATCGATCCACCCATGATGACCAGCCAATCAAAATCCTCAAGCTTAGGAAGACTCTGGTTCTTGAAGAGTTGTGTTGTGGATATGCTATGTCCTCTATTCTCTGCCCATACAGCGATATTAGCAAGCCCCTCAAAAGGTTCATGTTGAAGAGAATGTATTCTCATTGTATCCCCCTGTATAACAGCTAAACAAACGATCCTATTATAGTATCCAGGTCGATAACCATACTTTCAACACCACCTCCTGCGATGGATGGCGTGACCTTCAGGTTTCCATTGATGATTATGGTAGGGGTCTCTACTACGTTATAGCTCTCAGCAAGTTTTATATCTCTCTCTGCCTCCTTCTTTGCATCTCCATTTCTCAGTGCGGTTACAAACTCATCTCCCAAACTTAGATTTTTCCCAATGTCTTCAAGCACAGCAATATTTGTTATATCCTTTCTATCAACAAAGTATGCCTTGAATAAGGCATCTCTCATCTCTTTACCTTTACCCATTTTCTCAGCAAGGATGTACGCTTCATTGCTTTTTATGAATGCTCTATCCGTAGGTATTGTATTCCAAACAATGGGTATGTAGGTAACCTCAAGTTCAATTTTATCTTCGTATTTCTTCTCAAGATTGGGTAGCATCTGATGAAGTGTATAACAATGACCGCAGTTGAACTTCAAGAACTCGATAATCTTCACTTTTCCTGGCTCATAGGTGCTTGCTTTGTTGAGCTTCACGAACTTACCTTCAGGTATGACTTCTTCCTGTGAAGCTCTTTCAGATGTCTGAGATACTGCTATATATACTATGGCTACAAAAACAAGAACCAGTGCGATATATATAATATTAGATTTCTTCTCAACTTGTTTTCGTCTTTTTTTTGCCATCTCTTTCAGAATTTTTTAAACTCCAGAAGCTATGTCACCAGTTTTTTTATATCCTAGCTTTATATTATACAGCTTCCACTGCCTTGAGATCCTTTACATGCTGCTTGAGAATCTCTTCAACACCTTGTTTCAGGGTTAACATGGACATGGGACAGCAACCACAGGCTCCAGTAAGCTGGACTTTTGCAATGCCATCCTTTACCTCTATGAGTTCAATATCTCCTCCATCTGCCTGGAGCAGTGGACGTACATATTTCTCTATTGCTTCCTCGACTTCTTCTTTCATATTGACCTCCTTCATAAGCTCTGGATAACCTCAACAGTTATATAGTTTTACCATCCCTGTGAACATGGTTTATATGTATGCTTTTCTCAGCCTGTCCTTATGCTCTATATATCTCCTCCTGAAAACAGGGTTATCCATCATTTTATTCACCTGACTCCTCAGTTTCTCTTCAAGAGCCACCTGTTTGCTGGAGAAATACTCCTTGCACAGTAAGCTAGAGGAATCAGAGGAATAGGTTTGTATTCCAGCCATTATTATAGAAAGTTCTTTACTCACAGGTGTTATACTTCCAAAAGGCACCTGCGAGCCTGATTTCATGATTTTACCAAGTTCATCATCAAAACTGGATATCCTTGACCCCACTGCGATAAATTCACCTGGGCTGACTTCCTCTGATTTAATCTGCCACAGGTTGTTATCTCCCGCGATAAAGGTATCATAGTAGTTGCGATGCATCCCATGCAGAACTCGCCAGCTCGACTTATCTTTGCTTTTCTCATACCTCTCCTTTATGATTTTCATTAGAGAACTGATGTTCAGTATCATCATGCAAACATCCCCTCTGGCTGGGAATTGTTTTCTATGATTTCAGCAAGAACTTCCTTAAAATGGGATTTTTTCACCGTATCTCCTGAAAGCATGGCTTTATGTAACACATTCTTAAGCAATTTCTCAACAATATCTCTTCCTGAAAAACCCTTTGTTAATCGTGCAATTTTCTTAAGATTAACATCTTTTTCGATTTTTATAGGAAAGGTAGAGATATATTGCTTCAGCATCTGGTATCTTTCCTGTTCATTTGGAAGCGTGAACTCGATTTCTTCTTCAAAACGACTGCGTATAGCAGGATCAATGCTATCACACATGTTGGTAACAGCGATTGTGCAAATTCCCTCGCGATCATTTATTCCATCCATCTCAGTGAGAAGTGCATTCACTATCTCAGTAACATCCCCTCTTATTTCCTGATAGCTTCGACTCAGAGCAATAGCATCGAATTCATCGATGAATACTATACATGGAGCAAGTTCCTCTGCCTTATCATAAAGCCTGTGAATCTGACGTGCTCCATCACCCACGTACTCTCCAATCAGTGTTGTAGCTCTTATGGGTAACAATGGCGCTTTTACAGAGTTTGCCAGAGCTTTTGCCATCATGGTTTTTCCTGTACCTGAAGGACCATAGAACAGGATATTCTTTGGAGCCCATCTCCCGAATTTGAGAGGATTGGAGAGATACTTTTCAATAATCTTACATTTTTGTTTTGCTCTTTCCTGCCCGATCACATCCTCAAAGGTAATATCACTTCTTATTTCCGGAACAACAGAGGTTTCATAATCCTGAATTATGAATCTCGTATTCTTTCCGATCTCCGAGTTCTCAGGTTCTACATCCATTACCTGAAATGCAAAGTCAGGAAACATTCTCTTATCAAAAAGGAAATCCCCTTTCTTTACGACATACCCGCTCCATTGCTCTCTTGCATAGATTTCAAACACATCAAGTTCTGAGGGCTCAGGATACTCATGAAACATGCTCTTTAATGGATAGCCAGCAGGTTTAACTATTACAATTTTTGCCCCAATTCCCTTTGTGCCTGAATTACCTTTATTGTTCTTCTTTCCGCCTACCCTCTGTTTTGCTCTCATATAACATAAAAATGTCAACCATATATTAAATCATTACCCTTTTTTGAATTTTTTAAAAAATTTTTTATACCAATTCCTGTGTTCTTCAGTAGCTTGAAGGCAAGCTCCTGCGTGGGCCAGGAACCCAGACCACAGTCAGGACCTGCATATTTTATTCTGTCTCCAAACATGGAATACACTTTATTCAGCCTTTTCTCTATAATCTCAGGGGTTTCCATCTGCGTTGTTATTTCTTCTAACTTCTCAGGCTGTTTCCATATATTAATACCATATTTTTCATTGAGTATTGCAGCCATATTATATATATCGGTTCTTGCTATGCCTACTCTTAGAAATTTATCATAGGTTTTTAGATCCTTATTGTCTATCAGGTCAAGATACGAGGGATTTGCAGCAGACTCCACACCGATTATGCTTATGTGAGGTACCTTGCATACAAGCTTGTACTGGAGGGGTGAATGAAGATGAATCTGGGTATCTATATTATGACTGAATGCACTCTGTGTTGCTGTTGTCAGTGCTTCTATCAAATCGCTCTCCTCAAACATGACCTGAGGGTTTATACCTATGCTGGGCTCATCTATTGAGACCGTGGATATCTGTAAGTTCTCTGCACCCTCTACTGAGTTGTTTATGAATCTATCAATACTCACCGCAAAGGCATTGAGAATATCCTTGTATGCTGTACTTCCGAACTGCTTCAGGTAAAGCTCAAGAGGACCTGTAACACATACCCTAACCTTAAGCTTATTACCAGTCTTCTCGTAGTATTCAGCACCAACTTCTTCAATAACCTCAATTTCTTTTATTCTTGCATGCTCTCTGCTAACGATGAATGGCTCTTCAGTTTTTGATTCATCGTTGATGATCTCAAGAAATTGCTGGTTCATATCCTGGAACTGAGGATATGTTGGTATCTCCACCCCTGCCTGAATCTTCTGCCACATAGCATCCTTGATGATTTTTGTTAGCTTTGAAGGGTTTTGTTTTATAGCACTGGCTATAAATTCTTTATCTATACCTTCTGGCAGAGGATAGCTACCGATATCATCAAATATCATAGGTTATTGGATTATACTATGTTGGTTTAAAGCTTATGTCATTCGGGTTAAGGAGAATATATTTAAATATAAAGACTATAAACTACTGAGGGTATAATTATGAGCATAATAAAAAGACTGAGTTTTGCATGGCTTAAAAGATTATTTAATAAAAGGACAGCAAGAATCGGAATTTATGGGCCACCAAATGCAGGTAAGACCACGTTAGCCAACAGAATTATAAGAGACTGGACAGGCGATGTCATGGGTTCAGTATCGCATATACCTCATGAGACCAGAAGGGCTAGAAGGCGAGAGGGTGTGACCATTGAAGCCAATGGTTCTTCTGTAACGTTGGATATCGTGGACACACCTGGCTTAGCTACCAAGATTGATTTTCATGATTTCATGGCGTTTGGTTTAGATGAGGAGGAGGCAAAAAGAAGGGCAAAAGAAGCGACTGAGGGTGTGATTGAAGCTGTGAAATGGCTGGATGAACTTGATGGTGTGATTCTTGTGATGGACTCTACAGAAGATCCCTATACTCAGGTGAATGTTACAGTTATAGGAAACATGGAAGCGAGAAATCTCCCTCTTCTGATAGCTGCAAACAAGATAGACTTACCTAATTCATCACCAGCCAGAATAAAGAGTGCTTTCCCCCAGCATCCCATTGTACCTATCTCTGCTCTTGAAGGACGGAACATCGATTTGTTATATAAGGAAATTGCTGAACATTTCAGGTGATAGGATGAAGAATATTCAGATGGATTTAATATCAGAGGATAAACTCAACTGCATGACCTCTATGGAGAAGGTAAGGTTGATTCTGGATGAGGTAAAGAACGGTAAAATTCTTGTGCTTGAGAAAGGTCTTACACCCTTTGAACAGAACAAGCTCATAGAGCTTACCATGACCGAAATTACGCCTGGTAACTTCTCAGGAATAGAGATTGAGAGCTATCCAGCCAAACAGGAAGGTAACTTCCTTAATAGATTGCTTGGGAAAAACTTTATCAAGACAAGGCTTACTGTCATCGGTCCTGCGGGTCAGCTTAAAACCATAAAAAAGGATAGTAATATGATAACAGCGATTGTCTCAACACCATAGAGTTATGCCACATAAATGCACAAAATGCGGAACAGTGTTCAAGAATGGAACAGCGGATATACTGAACGGATGTCCAGAGTGTGGGTGGAACAAGTTTCTCTATGTGAGGAGTGAAGAAGAGATTGATAAGAACATAACCCAAGAGAGCATAAAACAGGATAATCAGAAGGTTTCACCCCAACACAAAGGCGAGAGGGTGGAATCTGTGAGAATTCTCTCTCAAGGTTCCTATGAACTGAATCTTGAATCTCTTCTGGAACGAGATGAAATCATCATGGCACTCAAGGAAGAGGGAACATATGTGGTTCATCTTCCCTCTATTTTTCAGAAAAAGAAACACTAATTTAGTGAACTATCCCATGCTAACGCATGGAGCTTCCTGCTTCAACCACCAGCACTTACTTTATATCTATAACAAATATATACTTATCGGCTCTCATCCCCTTCAAGGGGACTTCCCGCCGATAGAGTTAAAATTTAAAAAGTGGAATAAGTTCGGGTAAAATATAATGCTTTTGTTAAACAACACAAAAATAAACCTAAAGCATTAAATCTTATTACTGATAAGTAGTGCAGAAGGTTAACTACCATCCATTAAAGGGTGCTTGTGGTATACAATCATCCCACATAGATAAGAGCTAACTCTCTGTCACTAAGCCCTACAACAGCTTCCCAAGCTTAAACTCAGGCTGTAACTATGTTCATTCAAAGTAACAATAACGGAGGTGTAAAAAGCGGCAACCCATTTCATGCCGCAAATAGATGAAGGAGAACTACATAGCGCATGAGATTGAGAAAAAATGGCAGCAGAGATGGGAAGAAGCAAGAATATTCGAGGCTGATCCTGATAACAGAGAGAAGTTTTTCATAACCATACCCTATCCTTATCTAAACGGCAATCTTCATGCAGGGCATACCAGAACCTTCACCATAGGTGATGTGATAGCACGGTACAAGCGGATGAAAGGGTTTAATGTATTATTTCCCATGGGTTTTCATGTCACAGGTACGCCTATCATTGGACTGGTGGAACAGCTTCAGAAGAAAGACTCTGAAACGCTAAGAGTATACAACCAGCTTCATGAAGTTCCCATGGAGCTTCTCAAGAGCATTCAAATCCCTGAGCAGATAGTGGAATACTTCAGTACTGAATCCCAAACTGCCATGAAAAGCATAGGATACTCGATTGACTGGAGAAGAAAATTCACTACCATGGATGAGCATTATAAGAAGTTCATTGAATGGCAGTTCAATCTTCTCAGGGAGAAAAATAAGGTGGTGAAAGGCACTCATCCTGTGAGGTGGTGTCCCAATGATGAGAATCCTGTTGAGGATCATGATATCCTTAGAGGAGAGGATGCCACGATAGTGGATTATACCCTGATAAAATTCAGGTTAAATACAGATATTCTTCCATGTGCAACCCTTCGCCCTGAGACAGTGTTTGGAGTCACCAACCTGTGGGTGAATCCAGAGGTAACCTATGTGAGGATAAA
>CAZCRM010000009.1:0-19542 GCA_964501085.1 uncultured Methanosarcinales archaeon
ATGGAAGAATGATGAACTTTATTTATCTATCCCCGATTGATTTCATGAGAACCGATGAATATTGGAACACCCATGATCTAATTGATGAAGAACCATTATTAGATTTATTACCAAAAGAACTGCATCCAATGGTTCATAGATTGTTTGACTTACCTGATGATAAATTTGAAAAAGAAAGTGAAAAATTTTATGATTATGTTAAAAAATTAGTTAAAACGGATTATCATGAACGTTATAATGAAAGTATTATTAACAAAAGAAATAAATTATCACAAAGATATAATAAAGAAATTTCTAATAAAGCCACCAAGATGATGAAGATCGACCCTTACGAAAAGCATGTTGAAGATGTCTTGGCAGATAAACCCTTTTTGTTGGAAGAAGGTATGGAATTTATTGATAGGCAGTATTCCACTTCTAATGGGATAGTAGATTTGATTCTTCGCGACAAAGAGGGTAGATTGGTTGTTGTAGAAATCAAAAGGGGCATGGCGAATGATGAAACCTTAACTCAATTATTAAGTTATATAGACGTTATAGAAAATTATTTTGATACTAAAGAAATTCGTGGTATGATTGTTTGTGAACAATATGGACGAAGACTAAAGAACGCAGTGGATTTATTAGTAAAAAAAGGACAAAACATTAAACTGGTGAAATATAAATCTGAGATTGGATTTACAACAAGCTGATAAGCTTGTTTAATCCTCAAACATCACAACCATTAATACATTGTATTCCAATCTACACCTATGAATCTTCAGAGCATCAGGGATGATTTTCCAGCCCTGTGGAAAAAATGGAATGGAAAATATCCCATCTATTTTGATAATGCTTGTATGACCCTAAAGCCAAGCCAGGTTATCAATGCCATGAATGAATATTATAGCGAGTATCCAGTATGCGGGGGTCGTTCAATCCACAAGATGGCTAAGAAGGTGGATGAAAAGGTAGCAGAGGTGCGGGAGAAGTTTCAGAGGTTTCTTGGAGCTTCTCATCCAGAGGAGATCATTTTTACAAAAAATACAACTGAGGGAATTAATCTTGTTGCCAACTCTCTTGATTTTGAGAAAGGGGATATCGTACTCACAACAGACAAGGAGCATAACTCCAATCTTGTGCCATGGCAGATTCAGGCTCATAAGCGTGGAATAACTCATACCATAGTATATTCTAAGGAGGATAACACCTTTGATCTTGAGAGGTTTGAAGAAATCATGAACAGCAATGTTAAACTTGTGAGTATGGTTCATACCTCAAACCTTGATGGCTATACAATACCTGCAGAGGAAATCATCAAGATTGCCCATGATCACAACGCTTTGGTCATGCTTGATGGTGCCCAGAGTGCACCTCATAAGCAGGTAAATGTTAAAGCTTTAGATGTGGATTTTTTCGTACTATCTGTGCACAAGATGCTTGGACCAACAGGTATGGGCATACTATATGCAAAGCATGAACTGCTTGAAAAGATGCCACCCTTTATTGTGGGAGGAGATACTGTGAGTGATACCACATTTAAGGAAGCAAAATTTCTTCCACCTCCTGAGAAATTCGAGGCAGGGCTTCAGAACTATGCTGGTATCGTGGGTTCAGGTGCTGCTGTAGATTATCTTGAGAATGTAGGCTTAGACAATATTGAGAAGCATGAGGAAAGGCTGAATAAAATCATCACAGAGGGCATAAAAGATATGCCTGAACTCAAGATTATAGGACCTATAGATTACCGTTTGAGAGGGGGCATTATCTCTTTCATACCTGAGTTACCCAAAGGTGGAGATGCTCATGATATAGCTTTAATACTTGATGAGACTGAGAACATTGAAGTTAGGTCAGGAGCATTCTGCGTTCATTCATGGTTCAATCACAGAAAATGCGATGCTGCTGTGAGAGCATCCCTTTACCTTTACAATACTGAAGAAGAAGCAAAAACATTCATAGATGTGCTTGAAAGAACGATCCGCCTCTTTAAATAAGATAGGGAGAGCCTTTACTCCTGCCCATATCTCAGGTATATTCATTATTAATGAAGACTTTTCAGGCTCAACAGGCTGTGGTATATGTCTTGAACATGGTGCATTAACAGAGGTATGCGCTGCTCAGAAAACTACGATATATATTAACGGTGTTGAGACATCTGCTAAAACTACGCTCTCTACCATAGAGCTTCTTACCAGTATCCCTGTGCATGTAGAAACCAGATTTAATATACCAATAGGGTATGGATTTGGAGCAAGTGGGGCAGGAGCATTGAGCACAGCTTTAGCTTTGAATGAAGCACTATCCTTGAATAAAACCTTGAATGAATTAGCACAACTTGCTCATGTAGCTGAAGTCAAAAACCTTACCGGGTTAGGTGATGTTGCTGCTCAGATACATGGAGGTGTTGTTATAAGGAAAAAAGCAGGTATCTCTATTATAGATAGAATTCCATGCAGGAATGAAACAGTCTCATGGGTCTGCTTTGGGAAAATTTCTACTGAAACTATGCTATCTGAATTGAATACCAAAGTTGTTAACAGGGCTGGTAAACTCAGGCTTAAGCAACTATTAAAAAAACCTACGCTTGAGAACTTTTTCATTCAATCATGCAAGTTTGCAAAGGAGCTTGAAATAATGAGTTCAAAGGTTAGAGATGCAATAGAGGCTGTTGAGGCACAGGGAGGTTTTGCAAGTCAGGCGATGCTTGGTGATGTGGTGTTTGCCATAAGGGATAATGGCATACTTTCAGAGTTCGGAGATGTGCAAAAAAGCAGGATAAGCTATGCTGGAGCGCATGTATTATGATCCCAAAGAACCACCCAAGATACCACTCTTTGTTAACAAGGGAAATGGTTGTTGATGGAGTTAAGAAAGGAATTACAGGTTTGCAAGGGCTTATTGCTCAGGGCAGAGGAGAAGCATTTGATTACCTGATCGGGGAAAGAACTTCAAAAAGCGCACTGCAGGCAGAGAAGGTAGCCACAGCGGTACTGCTTCTTGCAAAAAAGCCAGTGATTTCGGTGAACGGGAATGTTGCAGCCCTTGTTGCCAAGGATATTATATCATTAAGCGAAACTCTGAATGCTCCCCTTGAGGTGAACTTATTTTATAGAACTGAGGAGAGAGTGAAGAACATCATTCAATACCTGCGCTCTCTGGGAGCAAGAAAAATCTACACAGAAAGCAACGCATATATTCCAGGGTTGGAGCATGAGAGGGGAAAGGTGGATAAAAAAGGGATATTCAGCGCTGACGTAGTACTTGTGCCACTTGAGGACGGGGATCGATGCAAAGCTCTGGTTAACATGAAAAAAACTGTTGTTGCCATTGATCTCAACCCGCTCTCAAGAACTTCTCAAGAGGCTAATATAACCATTGTGGATAATATAACCCGTGCTATACCCAATATGATAGCATTTGCAAAAGAATTAAAAAACTCAAAACGAGAGGAACTTCTCAGCATTGTTGAGGAATTTGATAATCAGAAGAATTTAAAACATGCTATAGAGGAAATTATTGCTCATCTCTCGCAGCAATTCCTGCTATAATCTCCTCCAGCTCTTTTTTCCTTGATTTGCTTGAGGATTCAACTTTCCCATCAGCTTCTATCACAGACACTATAACGTCAAATCGCTCTGATGCTGCAATATCTGCTGATGAGATTATAGAGGTATTGTGGTCTGGGTAATCAGGGGGTATAAATGGACTTGTCATGAGTCTCATTTCCTGAAGCGATGGAGTATAGGAATGGATTACCTCAAGCTTGCCCTCAAGTTCATGTTTATAGGCACGATATAGTGCCCTGTTCTGCCTGAAACCAACATAAATCTCAAGAAGCGTTACTCCAATCAAGGAGTTGGTCTTTTTTCCCACCACAAGATCGCTTATTATTTTTTCTTCTCCTTCCTCTGTGTGAAGCACTAAAAATCCACTTTCCTTCTCTTCTTTGTTTGAGATTTCCATCATTACCTTTATACAATCCACTATATTCATTCCCTTTGTTGGTATAATTCTGTCAAAATCCTTGATGGTTCTTGATATCTGGTCCTCTGAATAATCTGTAACACCCTGGCGATTAATAACATCTGCAACCTTTGCTCCCTGAATACCTATAATATTCGACTCTATACCATACTTTTTCTCCTTTTCAAGAAGGGTAGACAGGCGTTCCTTAGCATCGAGATGTCGAGAGAGTCTTCTCTTAACCAGTTCTTCATCACTGGCTATGATTTCTATAGCTTTGGGCTCCACCCCAAGTTTTTTTGTGAGTGATGAAATCTGCCTGATAAGCTCAGCCTCTCCAAGCTCCATAATATCAAACACGTTCTCGATTAAAAGTTTAAGCTGATCATATACTGAAACATCAACATACACAGGTTCATCTCCTTCAAGGATTGGAAGTTTTCTTTTTTCATATAGCTCATTCTTCAGTCTCTCAACAAAATCCCTTCTTACAAGCACCACTGGCTGGGCTGAAATCGTCCTGCCTTCAAATATAGCTCCAACTTTCTCTGAAAGCAGTTGTATCGCTAAGGTAGTTTTTCCTCCTCCCTGAGGTCCTGTAAGGATTAGAAGAGGATGCTCTTCAAGCTCTTTTGATAGTATATTGACACATTCTTCCTTGGTATGAGCAGAGGTATCAAGAATCATCAATTAAAAAATTTTGAATGCCCTAAATGGGCATTCTTTGCTTAGTACTCTGGCATTTCTCCAGATGGTCCTCCTTCAGGTCCTCCAGATGGTGGTGTTTCGGGTTTACTGCTGGAGAGCACATCATCGATTCTGAGAATCATGGTGGCTGCCTCTGTGCCTGAGTTTATAGCCTGAATCTTCACTCTGAGTGGCTCAACAACTCCCTGCTCCCACATATCTTCAACCTTACCTGTAAACACATTAAGACCTGCTGTCTTGTTTCCTTTTTCATGCTGACTCCGCATCTCAACCAGCATATTGATTGGGTCAAGCCCTGCATTCTCAGCCAGAGTTCTTGGGATGATCTCAATAGCCTCTGCAAACTTGTTCACAGCTAACTGCTCTCTTCCTGTTAGTGTGGCAGAATACTCTCTCAGTCTCAGAGCTAATTCGATCTCTGGAGAACCTCCCCCAGCCACGAGTTTCTCATCCTCTATAGCAACACCAACCACTCGAAGAGCATCATGTATGGCACGCTCTGCTTCATCCACCACATGCTCGGTTCCGCCTCTGAGGATTATGGACACTGCCTTGGGGTTATGGCACTCTGTGACATACGTCATAGCCTCATCGCCAATCTTCTTCTCTTCCACTATGCCAGCTTTTCCGAGATCGCTTTCTTTGATTTCCTTAAGGCTTGTGAGTATCCTTGCTCCTGTGGCTCTGGCGAGCTTCTCCATATCGCTCTTCTTCACTCTTCTAACCGCATATATCCCAGCTTTAGCAAGATAATGCTGAGCTATGTCGTCAATACCTTTCTGCACAAACACCACGTTGGCACCGCTTTCTACAATCTTGTCCACCATATCCTTGAGCATCTTTTCTTCCTGGTCAAGGAACATCTGCATTTGCTCTGGTGATTTTATTGAGATTTCTGCATCCACTTCGGTCTTCTTGATCTCAAGTGCTTCATTGAGCAGAAGAATCTTCGCATCTTTAACCCTCTTTGGCATATTAGTATGTACTCTTTCCTTGTCTATGACCATGCCTTTGATAAGCTCTGACTCCTCAACGCTTCCGCCAACCTTTTTCTCAACCTTCACATCCTCGATATCCACTGTATTCTTGCCATTCTCGGATTCAACAACAGAGAGTACCGCATCCACAGCCAGTTTTGCGAAAACATCTCTTGACGCTTCAGCTCCTTTTCCTGTGATTGCAGTACCTGCAATCTTGAGTAATGTTTCTTTATCGTCCTTGCTCACTGGCTTTGCAATATTCTGAAGAATCTCCTTGGCTTTTACAGAGGCAAGTCTATATCCACTCGCTATAACAGTGGGATGCACTCCCTGGTCTAAAAGCTCCTCTGCGTTCTTCAATAACTCTCCTGCAAGCACTGCTGCTGTTGTGGTACCATCACCCACCTCATCATCCTGGGTTTTGGCAACCTCAACAATCATCTTTGCAGCGGGATGCTCAATATCCATTTCTTTAAGTATGGTAGCACCATCGTTTGTGATCACTATATCTCCCAGCGAATCTACAAGCATTTTATCCATACCTTTAGGTCCAAGTGTGGTTCTCACAGCTTGAGCTACTGCTTTTGCAGCCATGATATTGTTACTCTGAGCTTCTCTTCCTCTTGTTCTCTGACTACCTTCTTTTAGAATCAATATGGGCTGTCCTGCTAATTGTCCTGCCATAAACAACCTCCTTTTTGTTGTTACGAAGCTTTTTCATTGTTTGAGGTTCTATATAAATATTTCGGTCACACCAATACTTAGCAATGCAAGTTACCTCACATAACATTTTAACATGTTAATTGATTCTAATATAATATAGTATTATAAAAAATTTATATTGTTTCTGGTAGAACAAAAACAATACCAAAACCTTTAAAAATAGCTAAACTCTATTTAGCATGGTGATTTGATATGAATGATACGGAGTCCAAAGCGCCGATTTATATTGTGATTTTTGTTGCCATCTTGATAGCTGCAGCAGGTGGATATTATTTTGTTTTCGGGATACCATCCAATAAAAATCTAAAAAATGAAACACCTGTACCCACTCCAGAGATTACCCCAGAAAGTACTCCAGTCTCAACAACACCTCAAACTACTGCTCCTCCTGTTTCAGCACCACCAAAAAAAGTTGAGACCATTAAATGTGAGATCTGCCATACTGATCCACAGGATCTTACTCCACATGTCAATGGAGGTAAACTCTGTATAAACTGTCATGGGAGTCAGGTTCATAACATACATATAGGGCCTGGTACGGTGGGCTTGAGTTGTGAGACATGCCATGGATTCCCACCAAAAATACCCAAGGTAGAGAAAGGAGAAGGTCCAGGACATTACAGTGTGTGTGAGAAGTGCCATGCAGCACCACCAGATTCACTTAAACCCAGTTATGGTAACCTGATAGTTGTGCATCTTTCAAGAGGTAAATACTGCACAAACTGTCATGGTACTGATATCGCAGGCATTCATGCAAAAGCTCTTGGAAAGAAGAAATAGATAGATGAATGCATTATAAACACACTTAGGACATTTCCGTAATATATATAAACCCAAAATTGGTTAAGCTGGGTATAACCCTTCCGAGCTGGGCTTATGCAGTTCGACTGCAACCGTTCCCATGTTGGGAACCTCCCATGCTGGATTGGTTTTCTTGGTGTATATTTTGCAGAAGTAAGATTAGCTAATATAATCATAAATGATAAGTGAACAAGAGTTATCTTATTCCTCTTCCATACATGCAAGCACTATAGCAAGGGAGTAAAGTATATTATATTTGATAACATAATTATAAAATCTTATATGACTGATGAAAAACTCCTGATCACAGAACTAGTACTCACAGCATATCTATACAATGAATCCGATACCCTTAACGTGGATGACCTCCCTCACAACATACGTAAACACTACTGGGACGAAAAAGAACGAACGGTTAAGCGTCCAATCTATGTGACCGAAGAGGACATTAAAAGTATTTACGGTCTTAAGAATGTAAAGAACAATGCAAAAAAGCTTCCTTTTCTTGACTATGAGGATTTTGGTTCACAGGTGAAACTCACAACCTTAGACATGGCTGTGAAATGGTTTGTAAAGCAAAAGGATGCTATTGAGACCATCAACCGCAACCCTGTACTTGCATCCTTTTTTGAAAACTACAATTCTCTTCCTGTGAGCTATGAAAAAGCTAAGGCATCCAATAAACCAAAGGAAAGCGGGAGAGAGTGGGTGGATTCACTTATCAAAAGTATAAAATCAGAGAAAGGCGCAGAGGAGATGCTCAGACTGGTACATATAGTAGCTCCTGAAGAGGTTAAACAGTCTCTCTCTGACCTTGTGCTCACACCAGAACAGGAGAAAGAGATTCAGAAGATAACAAAGGCAATTCAGTATCGAGACTATCTGAAACAAATTGGTCTTCGTGAAATAGGCAAGCTTTTGTTTGTTGGTCCCCCAGGCACAGGAAAAACCTCAACTGCTCGTGCACTTTCAGGCAAGCTCGGTATCCCAATCGTTGAGGTGAAGCTATCCCAGATAGCAGACCAGTATCTTGGCGAGACTGCCAAGAATATTGACAGGGTGTTCACCCTTGCAAAGCGTTTAAGTCCATGCATACTCTTCATTGATGAGTTTGATTTCATTGCAAAAACAAGGTCTGCAGATGAGCATGCTGCTTTGAAGAGGGCAGTGAACACACTTCTGAAAGCTATTGATGAAATCAGCCTTATAGAGGATGGAGTGCTTCTTATCGGTGCCACAAACCATCCAGCGATACTTGACCACGCTGCATGGAGGCGGTTTGATGAGATTGTGGACTTCTCCCTGCCTGATAGAGATATGAGAAAGAGAATTCTCGATATTGTATTACGAGATGTGAAAGGTAGCTTTGATACAGAGGAGATAGCAGACATCACAGAGGGCTACTCAGGCTCAGACCTCAGGCTCATTGTAAGAGAAGCTGTGCTCAACGGTCTTATCAATGAGAGAACAACGCTTTACCAAGATGACCTACTTCAAGCTGTTAACCAGTTCAATAAACGAATGCCACTGAGAAACTCTAACCAGAAAGAAACGTGATGCCTGTATACAATTTATTTCGCAGGCTTACGAGTAAGGAATTTCATGTGCTTCATGCCATCGAGAATAAAATGAGATTCTATGAATGGGTACCTGTGGAAGAACTTATCAGGTTCACAGGATATCCTCCAAAAAAGGTTGCTTATATCCTTTCCAATCTAGCAAAGAAGGAACTTGTGCAGAGAAGGGTTTCAGCCTATGAGGGATACAGGATACATTTTAAAGCATATGACATGTTAGCTCTTAACACTATGGTAAAGCGTGGTAGCATAGATTCCATAGGAGATGTAATAGGAGTGGGAAAGGAATCCTGCGTGTATATAGCAAAAGGTGGAATCACTAACATGCAGGTGGTCATAAAGTTTCACAGGGAGGGAAGGATGGGCTTTAAGCACGTAAAGAAAAAGAGAATGTATTCTCAACATCAATGGTTATATACAGCATGTCTTGCTGCAAAGAGAGAATACCATGCTTTAGCCTCACTTTATCCCGAGGTTAATGTTCCACAACCCATTGACCATAACAGACATGCTGTTGTGATGTCTTTAATAAAAGGAAAGGAATTAGCCTACACCAAGATACAAAATCCTGAGTGGTATCTGGATGAGATATTGAATCAGATTAGAAAGGCATACAAGCTAGGATTTATTCATGGAGATTTAAGTGAATTCAATGTCATGGTGAATGCACAAGGATGCGAAATCATCGACTGGCCACAATATGTTACCCTTAATCATAAAAATGCAAAAGAGCTGCTTTATCGGGATATGAAGAATATTTTAACTTTTTTTAATAGAAAATATGGAATGAAGAAAGATATTCAAGAAGTGATAGAGCATATAACATGCCAGAAGGAACAATCTTCGGAATAGATATCGCAAAAGGCTCGCCACGATCAAAGGAAAGCCCCAAGTATGCGGTTGTAATACTGAGAGATAACAAGGTTGAGCATTACAGGATGGTAAGCCAGCAAAAATTTCTGCGCATGGCATGGAAGGAAAAACCCAGTATTATAGCAGTGGATAACATCTTTGAGCTTGCGCCTGATAAACATCATCTTGCCTCAATTCTTCAGAAATTACCAGTTAACACAAAGCTTGTGCAGGTAACCTCAAATAATGAATCTTTAATAAAACTGGCAAGACAACATGGTTTATCCTTTGAGAGGTTTGACCCCAATGCAGAAGCTTTAGTATGTGCTAAACTGGTAGAGATGGGGATAGGTTATGAGGTATCTGCCTTTGAGGACAAAACCATAATAAAGGTCAGCAGGGCACGCTCTCTTGGAAAGGGTGGGTGGAGTCAGAACAGGTATAGACGCAAGGTGCATGGGCATGTGAGACAGAAAGCAAGAGAAATAGAGGAGTATCTGAATGAGCAATCCAAACTTCAGGGCTTTAGCTATACTCTGAAGGTAGTAGAAAGGTTTGGGGGATATTCAAAGGCAGAATTCTTTGTTGATGCTCCTAAAAACAAGCTTCATATACGCTCTGGTAAGTATGGTGATGTGCAGGTGAAGGTTAAAAGCATCGAACGTGATGTTCTGGAGTTCAAACTTCTGAAGAAAAAAAGAGATTATGTAATTGTTGGTGTCGACCCAGGCACTACCATAGCAGTGGCGGTGTTAAGCCTTGAAGGAGAACTGAGAATGCTTTACAGTTCAAGAACTTCAACGTTGTCTGATATTATTGAGATGATAGCAGAACAGGGAAGACCGCTTATTGTTGCAAGCGATGTATATCCAATACCCAATACCGTAGAGAAGATACGGCGAAGCTTTAACGCTGTTCTGAGCTCTCCTGATGATGTTCTTACTTCAGAGGAAAAGATAGAGCTTGCAAAGGCATATGAATATTCCAACACCCATGAAAGAGACGCTATAGCTGCCTCAGTGCTTGCATATCGTAAAAACAGGAATAAGTTTGAACAGATAAAGAAAAAGATACCACCTGGAGTGGATGTCAATGAGGTGATTGCACAGGTTGTGAGGGGGAAATCCATGGATGCTGTAATCTCTGAGCTAACAAAGAAGGAAACAAAGGAGCAGGGAGAAAGCGTTGCTAGGAAGGAGGAGGTTGAGAATGAGAACCATAATAAATTAAAAAGGTATGAGGAGAGCATCCATGAGATGAAGGAGTACTTAGAGGAACTGAAGCGTGAGCTTATAAAAAAGGATGAACGAATCAAGGAACTTGAGAGGCGTATTGAACGAATGCGTTCAGAGGAATATAAACAGCTCAAGAAGGAGAAAGGGATAAGAATTCGTGATAAGGAGATTGCCCGCCTCCAGCGCCAGCTTTCAGAAAAGGATAAGCATCTCCACTACCTTACAAAAAGGATAGAGAAGCTCAAACAGGTTCGTCGTCTTGAGATTAGTGGCAAGGTCTTGCCTGTTAAGATTATCCCGGCCTTCACAAAGGATTGTATACTTAAAACAAAGGAGGAGGCTGGAATCAAAAAGGATGATATCATCTTGCTTAAAGATGCAAGTGGAGGGGGGGCGATGACCTCAAGAATGCTCGCTGAGATGGGTGTGAGGGCTGTAATAATATGCAATGAGATGTCTCATGCAGCAGAAGAAGAGCTGTTCAATCTGAATATACCTGTATTGAATGTTAAGGATGTAAAACTCCAGTTTGATGCATTAGAAGGGTTTGCGGTTATTCATCCTGATGAAATCCAGCATGCTATAGACGAATGGAACAAAAAGGCTGAGAAACGAAGGATAGCTAAGACAGAGAAGTGGCTTGAATCCCTGGTTGAAGAGTACAGAAGTGAGAGACGGAGAGAGAAAATAGGTTAGAGCAGTTAGAGTAGCTTCAGATGACCTGTGATTTTATCAAGCTCCTCTGATTTCGCAGGCCCTATTCCAAGCACGGTAATCGTACCTGGTGGGAGTTCGGTGAGTCCAGCATCTTGGATTAATGCAACAGGTAACTTGTGTTCTTCTGCTTTTTGTTTCAACTCGATTAAATCCTGAAGCTTCTCCACCCTTAGTACCACCTTCTTCTGCCCCTCCTTCTTCCAGGCTACACGAACCTCTTCATCCGCAAGCTCACATGCTGAAACCGCAGCATGTGCCACCTGAACCGCAAGTTTACCCTTTGAGAGTTTGAGGTCATCCCTTGTTATGATGCATTGCTTGTACATCCTATC
Organism: uncultured Methanosarcinales archaeon; assembly: GCA_964501085.1. GTDB lineage: Archaea > Halobacteriota > Methanosarcinia > Methanosarcinales > Methanoperedenaceae > CAZCRM01. The sequence goes on from CAZCRM010000009.1 coordinate 11,871, forward strand.
AATCAAATAACAAATCAACAATCATGCCTCTTACATTCCATCAGAAGCTCCTCAAAGGTATAGTGTTCAGGTACTATGCTAACCTTTACACCATACGTAGCTAATGTTTCAGAGGTAGGTTTACCGATAGCTGCGACCATCTTTTCATTCATAATTCGTATAAGCTTATCCTTAGCATCGAATTCCTCCGCAAGGGTAAAGAAATTCCTGACCATCATTGAGCTTGTGAACGCAAAGATATCTATGTTACCTGCCAAAGCTTGTTCCATAAGCTTAGTATGCCTCTCATCCCTGGGTTGAATAATCTCATACACCTGGGTTTCATGCACGATAGCTCCTTTTTTCCTTAGCTTTTGAACAAGCTCAGGGGTACCATGAGTGCTTCTGGCGATTTCAATAACCGCTCCATTGATATTCTCAAGTATTTCCACCACACCTTCTGAGCTGTATGTAGCAGGAATGCATGATTTGATTCCGTTTTTAAGCAAAGCTTTCATGGTCTTGGGACCTATGGCAATTACTTGAGTTTTGTTGAGTTGTTCTATAAACTCCTCTGGTTCTTTCAGCTTTAGAAGGGTAAACTCAACACCATTCACGCTTGTAAATATAACATAATCAGCCTCACATCTCATGACACGCTCCACAAACCCCTGAAAATTTGCATCGGTTTTATCCACCACATCAATCATGGGTGCTGCAATGGTCTTAAAACCAAGAGATTCGGCAAGCTTTATTGAATCGATGAGATATCTGGCAGGTCTCATTATGGCAATTATTTTAGGCATCTTTAACCTCTGAACAGTTTTCTATGCAGTTTTACAACATCACCTATAACAATTATAGCAGGAGCTTTAACCCCACGCTGTCTGCAAAGGGTAACGATGCTACCTAAGCTGCCTATGGTAACCCTCTGATCAGGGCGTGTGCCTCTTTCAATCACAGCCACAGGAGTATCTGCAGACTTACCATATTTGATTAATTGCTTCACATTATGTTCAAGCATGCTTACTCCCATCAGAATAACGATGGTGCCATTAAAGCCTGCAAGAAGCTCCCAATCTATTGCGGTATCTTTTTTTGTGGGGTCTTCATGCCCTGTGATAAAGGTTACCATAGAAGCATAGTCTCTATGGGTGACAGGAATACCTGCATATGCAGGAACTGCGATAGCTGAGGTGATTCCTGGGATTACCTCAACCTCAATACCCTCTGCGATAAGTGCCTCTGCTTCCTCACCACCTCTCCCAAAAAGATAGGGGTCTCCTCCTTTAAGACGTACCACCACCTTACCTTCTTTTGCCCGTTTGATAAGCAGTTCGTTGATCTGCCACTGGGAAAGCTTATGATAGCCTGCATATTTACCCACATCTATTTTTTCAGCAGATTCTGGAAGCATATCAATAACCTTCTTACCAACAAGTTGGTCATAAAGAATGACCTCTGCACTCTCTATAATCTTCTTTGCTTTTAGGGTTAATAATTCTGGATCGCCAGGACCAGAACCTACAAGAAACACCTTTCCTGTCATGCTAACCTCTTTCTACTGAAGCTTCTCATCGCCTGTTCCACAAGCTCCCCTCCACCTTTCTGTTTAAGCATGTTTCCAAGACGAACAGCTTCATGCTCATGCTGTTTTATGCTTATAAATTCATCTATTCTCACATATCGCTTACCATCTATTGAGAGAACCTCTGCAAGGACATGAAGCTTATCCTTATGCATTCTTGCAAAAGCACCCATTGGTACTAAACACCCTCCTCCCAAAATTCCGATAATGATGCGCTCAACTCTTGTTTCTATTCGTGTTTTTTCATCATTTAGCGTCTTTACGATTTCCTCAGCTTCCGAGTTTTTCTTTGTGACAACAACGATGCTTCCCTGATTTGCTGAAGGAATAAAATCATTAAGGCTAAGGCGTTGTTTTTTGACATTCCATTTCATTCTCTCAAGCCCTGCCTCAGCAAGAAGTATCCCATCATACTGCCCTTCCTTAAGTTTCCTAAGCCTTGTGTCGATATTGCCACGAAGGTCTTTAATGGTGAGGTCAGGTCTTGTTCTCAAAAGCTGGGCACGTCTTCTTAAGCTTGTGGTTCCTACTATAGCTCCTTGTGGAAGTTCCTCTAATGTTGTTCCATCCCTGGTGATCAGAATATCATAGGGAGAGTCCCGCTTCAGCACCGCAGCTATGGTAAGCTCAGGAGGTCTCTCAGTTGGTACATCCTTCATACTGTGCACAGCGATGTCTATGTCACCACGAAGCATGGCTTCATCAATCTCTCTCACAAACACCCCAAAACCCTTCACCTCATGCAGGGGTCTGTCAACAAAGGTATCTCCTTTTGTCTTTATGATTTTTATTTCTGTTTTTATTGATTTTTCTTCAAGCAGTTGCTTTACTATGTTTGCTTGGGCAAGGGCAAGCTTGCTTCCCCTAGTTCCTATTACTAACATTTAAGATTCCTTTGATATGCTTCAATGGTTTTCTGGATATCTTCTTGAGTATGAGCAAAAGATATAAAGTTGGTCTCATATTGCGAAGGTGGCAGGAATACTCCATGCTTCAGCATACGATGGAAGAACTCAAGATAAGCTTCTTTATCACATCTTAAAGCGCTCTGGTAATCATAGGGTAAATCTCCAAAGAATACCTTGAACATGCTACCAATCCCACCAACGCTATAATTCAATCCAAGGTCATGAATAATATCATTGAGAGCTTTTCTGAGCTCATCACCTTTTGAATTAACCTGTTCATGCACCTTTTCTTTTCTCAATGTTTCTATTACAGCAAGCCCTGCTGCCATAGAGATAGGGCTACCATTGAAGGTTCCTGCCTGATAAACCTCTCCTGAGGGTGAGATATGCTCCATGATCTCTCTCTTTCCACCTATAACACCTATATGGAAACCACCACCAAGCACTTTTCCTAAAGTGGTGATATCTGGCACAACCTTAAAGTACTCCTGTGCCCCTCCCATGGCAAGTCTAAATCCTGTGATAACTTCATCAAAGATTAAAAGAACCTCATTCTCCTCTGTAACCTTTCGAACCTCTTGTAGATATCCTTTTTTAGGAAGAATAGGACCTATGTTGCCAAGCACAGGTTCCATAATCACTGCTGCTACATCATTTTTATTAGCTTCTATTACCTTGCTCATCGCCTCAATATCATTAAAGGGAACCTGAAGCGTATTTTTTGTGAATTCTGGAGGTATGCCTGCTGAGTCAGGCATTCCATGAGTGGTTGCTCCAGACCCTGCTTTTACAAGCACTGCATCATGAGCACCATGAAAACCTCCTTCAATCTTGATGAACTTATTTTTACCAGTATAACCTCTGGCAAGCCTTATAGCGCCCATGGTAGCCTCAGTACCGGTGGAAACAAATCGCACCATATCTATGCTTGGGTATATCGCTGTTATCTCTTTTGCAAGCTTAACCTCAGATTCAATGGGTGTGCCATATAACCATCCATCTGAGAGCTGTTTTATCACCGCCTCTTTTATCGAGGGAGGATTATGCCCAAGAAGCAATGGCCCATATCCCATAACATAGTCTATGTATGTGTTGCCATCAATATCCATTATCATTGACCCTTCTGCTCTTTTTGTGTAGAAGGGATAGGGTTTTATTGCACGTACAGGACTGCTCACCCCACCTGGGAGCAGGTTCTTTGCTTCCTCGAATAACCTTCGTGATTTCTCTATATTCATGGGTTACTGAAATGAAAGCCTGAAGTAATATAATTTATGATTCTGTCATCCTCAACCCGGCAGTTTTCTTGCGGTAATCTTTATAACATAGATGGTTAAAAATAAATTACAGAAGGTATGAATATGGAATGTATAAAAGCTATAAAAGAACGAAGATCTATAAGAAAATTTAAGAATATCGAGATAGAAAAAGAAATAATACAAGAGTTGCTTGATGCTGCTCAGTGGGCGCCTTCTGCAGGTAATCTCCAAGCAAGAGATTTTGTGGTTGTTACTCGTAAAACCACAAAAAATAAATTAGCACTGGCTGCCCTTGGACAGAATTTCATTGAGGAGGCACCTGTGGTTATTGTGGCTGTGGCGAACATTGGAAGATCTTCCCAAAGATACGGAGAGAGAGGAGAGCTTTATGCTCTTCAGGACACTACCGCAAGCGTGATGAACATACTTCTGGCTGCGCATGCAAAAGGACTTGCCACATGCTGGGTTGGAGCCTTTGATGAAGAAGCGGTGAGCAGACTTCTCGGTCTTCCCAGCAAAACCAGACCTATTGCCATAATTCCTATTGGATATCCAGATGAACACCCACTTGCTCCTCCCAGAATGAATCTGAACGATGTGGTGCACTGGGAAACATGGTAGTTGAGGTGATACCAGCGCTTATTTGCAATAGAATAAACTACGAAAGCTTTATCATCATGTTTCAATAATTTTTGATTTATGTCTCTCAAGCTGGATGTTGTCATGATTGGGGTCTCTGTTTTAGCTGCGTTTGCTGCGTTGTTTTATATCAGCAGGGCATGGTTCTCATTAACCCTCACCTCAGATGAGGTTCTCAGGGCAAAAGCCTTTCTCACCAAACCATTCATGCACAGGAACTTTATGTTCGTGTTCGTCATGAGCATATTCATAGTAACCCATACCGTCTTTGAGTATGCAGAGCTTGTTGGCTATCCTTCAAATCTTGGTACGTTCTCCACCATCATCCATCTACTTTACATTTCAGCACTCATGATATCCATGATTTTGCTTGCTCTTTTAGCACATCACTGGCACAGGTTGTTATCATCAAAGAGCATGGAGGCAAAAAAATAGTAGAGGTTTCATTGGTCCTGCCTGCCTACAACGAGGCTGAACGTATCGAAAATACTGTTGAAAAAACAGCATCTGCTCTTCGTAACCTCACCTCCTCTTTTGAGATTATAATAGCCGAGGATGGAAGCACTGATGGAACTGATAGAATCTGTGAAGCTCTTTCCAAGAAATATGACTTTGTGGTGCATCTGCACTCTGATGAACGACTGGGGAGAGGGCGTGCCCTGTCCCGTGCCTTTGCAGTATCAAGGGGAGAGATACTTGGATACATCGATGTTGACCTCGCCACCAACATGAAGCATTTAAAGGAGCTTATCCAGTACATTCGAGAAGGGTATGATGTTGCCACAGGGTCAAGAATGCTTCCCAACAGCAATGTGAGAAGACCTTTTAAGAGAAAGATTGCAAGTAAGGCTTTCAATTTCCTTACAAGAAAGCTGTTAGGTTCAACATTGTATGATCATCAATGCGGTTTCAAGTCGTTCAGGCGTGCATCTCTTTTTGCCATTCTGCATGAAGTCAAGGACACCCACTGGTTCTGGGATACTGAGGTGCTTGTGAGGGCACAGCATGCTGGTTTTAAGGTTAAGGAATTTCCTGTAGAATGGGAGCAAGGGAGTGTAACCAAAGTCAAGCTAATTAAAGATGTCATTGTCATGGGTTCACAGATATTAAGGCTATGGTATGAGTTTCTATGAGTCTATGAATATACTGTATGCAGTAATCTGGTATCTTTTAACAATTTTTATTGGATTGGTTACTCTCCCCATTGCTATTTCAAGCTTCAGAAAGCTTCCTGATAACGGTTATTCTGCTTCAAAGCCATTAGGAATTCTGCTTCTTTCCTACATATCATGGCTTTTCTCCTATATTATTGGCTACAACAGATATGTGATTCTTCTTTCTCTATGTATCTTAGGTATTATTTCTGCTTATAGCTATGCAAGACTAAAACCCAACATTAATGTAAGGTTGTTGTTGAGAAATGAACTTCTTTTTACTATGGTATTTCTTTTTTTTCTAATCATAAGAGCATTCAATCCAGAAATACATGGCGGGGAAAAGGTTAGCGATTTCATGTTTCTCAACTCCATTCTTAGAAGCGGAAGTTTTCCTCCTCATGATGCATGGCTTTCTGGCTTCAGGGTGAATACCTATTATTACTTTGGCTATTATGTTATTGCAACACTTACCAAACTTGCAGGAATTCCCTCGTATATCTCTTATAACTTAGGTATGGCGTTAATACCAGCACTGGCAGCTAATGTGGCATATGGTATAGGGTATAATCTCACCAAGAGCAAAAAAGCAGGTTTTATTGGGATGTTTCTTCTGGTGTTTGCAGGCAATCTTTATACTATGATGGTTATAACTGCTCATTTACTTGGCATCACCACAACTCCATGGGGAAAAGTGCCTGAGATAATTGATTATTGGGGTGCTTCCAGAGTAATCCCACACACAATAAACGAATTCCCCTATTTCAGCTTTATCTTCGGAGACCTGCATGCTCACGTGATTGCCATACCCTTTGCACTACTTGCAATAATGCTGATTCTAAACTTTCTTAAAGATAGCTCAACCCATGCCTTGCTCCTTCTAAGTCTCAGCATAGCTTCGCTGTTTGTATTCAATTCCTGGGATTATCCAACCTATGCAGGATTGTTCATCATAGCCATGATATCTATAAAACCAAAACGTTTTATCACAGGTATTTTAATAATTTTATTGGGTTTTCTGATGTTCCTTCCATTCTTTCTGAGTTTTGAACCTTCAGGTGTTAATGGAATAAAGTCTGTTGCTATAAGAACCCAGCTAATAAGTTTTCTGGGTATCTATGACCTTTTTTTATTTATTATATTCAGTTTTCTTATCCTCAACCTCCCTGATTTCAAGCATAAAAAGAAGTTTTTGATTATATTGTTTATATTTAGTATATTTTTATACTTCTACCCGAACTTCCAGACCCTTGCAGTATTTGTGCCTCTATCAGCATTAACTGCTATAAACATCTATCACTTTCACAAACAAAAGCATAGCACAAAGTTGTTTGTATCCCTGCTTATTGCCCTTGGTCTGTGGCTCTTGCTTTTCTGTGAACTCTGGTATTTTGATGATTTGCTCTCTGGGGTATGGGAGAGGATGAATACTGTGTTTAAGTATTACATTCAGGTGTGGTTGCTATGGAGTATAGCCTCAGCCTATGCTTTTTTTGATCTTTACAAGAAAGAATACGCTATGAAAAAGGTGGTACTAGCGATATTTTCTGTTTTGCTACTCATGAATTCCCTCTATATTATTACAGGTACGTATGCCAAAACAAATGGTTTTACTCATAGCCCAGAGCTTGATGGTATGAGTTTCATGAAAAAAACCAATTATGGCATGTATGATGCTATCTACTGGGTTAACAAGAATATCAGAAAAGGTATTATACTGCAAGCTCCAGGTTCAAGCTACACAGACACCTCCTTAATCTCTGCTTTCACAGGATTACCAACAGTTATAGGGTGGGCAACCCATGAGTATATGTGGAGGAATAACTGGGGAGAGATATCAAGAAGAATAAAAGATGTTGATACCATATACAGCACCAAAAATTATAAAGAAGCTCTTGAACTATTAAAAAAATACCATGTATCCTATGTGTATGTAGGGGAGGTTGAATCAAGGAGATACGATGCAAGTGGTATAGCCAAGTTTGAAAACACCTCTTACTTTGAGCTGGTGTATAAAGGTGCTGCTCAGATATACAAGGTTAAAACATAATCATAGCTTTTCATAGGACTTTATTCTATTTTTTCTACGAGCAAGTTCATTTCTGTAGTGCATGCCAAGAGTGGATGAATGCTCTCTCATCCATT
>CAZCRM010000010.1:0-19207 GCA_964501085.1 uncultured Methanosarcinales archaeon
TACGAGGCTACAACTTTTTCTGATATTAAATTTCATATCAAACTTTAAGTATTACTCTAACACTCACCTTATTGTTCTCAATATTTCAATCCCTTTCTCAGGTAACTCCATTAAATTCTTACGAAGATACTCCTTTTCCTTTAAAAGCGCTCTACCATTTAGGGCATTCTTATGCTCCTCATACACCTCATTTAACAGGCGATTGAGATTATTATGATAATAGGTGTTTATGATGAAGTCATCTACCTCTTTTGGCTCAACATCTTTCTCAAATAGAGCAGGAACCGTGATGAGCTTCTTTCCATTTTCAAGCACAGATAGAAAAACATAGATGTTACGACCTATATACGCTCTGACCGCTGCAGCTTCCATCATACCTCTTAACCCTTTTCCTCTCACCCCTTTAATCAACAAACTACAGTATCCTATACCTGAATTATTCAGGAAATACCTTATTTTAAAAGCTATTACCACATGCATTATAGATATGTTAATCTCAGACTTAGCTTCTACTGTAATCTCCTCAAAACCATTCAATACCATGTTATTCTATTACTAACTTCATTAGATAAGCGTTCTCTCCATCACTATAGTAATGCTTGACAATACCTATTTGAACAAACCCATGTCGTTCATAAAAACGTTTTGCTCTTATATTACTTTGCCGAACCTCAAGAATGATATTGGTAACACCATACCCTCGCAACACTCTGATAATCTCCTTGAGGAGAGTGCTACCTATCCCACGATTCTGATAATTCGGGTATACCGCAATAGAGAATATACGCCCTGTATTCTCTGATATCTGATAACCAACCACATAACCTACCACAATTCCGTTAACCTCTGCCACAATAAAACCTTCGTTACATGACTCATAGAACTGCATGTAAAGATAAGGGTCATGCTCCTTAAAGACCTTTCTTTCAATATCCATTATGTAAGGGAAATCAGAGGGTTTGAATCTTCTGATTATAGTCATCTTTCTTAATTACCGTGAGCAGATACCTTAAAAACTCTTCCATACAATATAGCTTGAAATGCTAAAAATCACTGAAGGTAAGGCAAAGCTGGAGATTCCTGATAAGGTCTTTTATAATCCACATATGCGAACCAACAGGGATATCACAGTCACAGTTACTGCATGCTTTGCAGATCAAGATTACACCTTTCTTGACGCCCACTCAGCCTCAGGAATCAGAGGAATAAGAATTGCAAAAGAGGTGGGACTAAGCACTACAATGTGCGACTGGGATGAGTTATCCTATGAATGTATAAAGAGGAATATCAAACTCAACAGCCTTTCAAATTGCTTTGCTATAAAACGCAATGCCAATGTGGTGATGTTGGATAATAGCTATGATATCATAGACCTGGACCCATTTGGAAGCCCAGCACCTTTTTTAGACGCAGCGTCCCGCTCTGCCAAACGCTTACTCTGCATCACAGCCACCGACACCGCACCCTTATGTGGGGCTCATAAAAATGCATGCATAAGGAGATATGCCTCATTACCTTTAAAAACAGAATACTACCCTGAAATGGGGATTCGCATACTTCTAAGTGCAGTAGCAAGAAGCCTTGCAAGATACGATAAAGCCATGATCCCCTTACTTTCCTATGCCTCCATACATTATTACAGAATATTTATAGCAGTAAAAAAAGAGGTTAAACTGGCAAATGAAGGTTTAAAGGATATAGGCTTTGTATCCCATTGTTTCAACTGCGGTACAAGGCAGTGGAAGAAAGGATTGGCTACAGCCATAGAAGAAAAATGCCCTTTCTGTGGGAGTGATACCTCTCTTGCAGGGCCACTCTGGCTTGGCAGACTGCATGATAAAAATTTTTGTGAGAAACTGATTAAAGAAGCTAAGCATAGAGGTTTTGAGCAGGCAGAGAAGCTTATAAAAGCGTGCAGGGATGAGCTGGACATACCCATGCATTACGATTACCATAAGCTATGCAAATCCTTAAAGATATCAGCAAGACCAATGAATGAACTGATATCATCTCTAAAAAGCAAGGGTTTTCAGGCATCTCGAACCCATTTCTCAGGGGTTTCCTTTAAGACAGACGCACCTCTGTTTGAGATTAAACAAATAATGCTCTCTTGATTATAACTTCTTCATTTTGCTGAACTCCATGGTGCTGGAGATTGGATATGTGGATACATCAATACCTTTTTCATTCACCGCAGCCATTGCGTTCACTCCAGCATACACTGCAATACCAACCTTGCCATTATCCACAGGCGCATCAAGCACAGGTTTTCCTATCTCAGCTACACCTCCAATCTCAACATCCATGACAGATTGCAGAATCTCTTCAGCCTTTGAAATCGCTGACTCAGGAACCTCACGAACATTGGCTAAGAGCTTTCCCTCACCTTTATCCACTGCATCAAGCACTCTTGTCATCTTCTTAGAAATAAATATACGCATGGGGTCAATCGAAGAACCATTGTAGAATATAATATCATCAAAATGCACTGGTCTTCGTTCCTTGATATGTATTATCCCTCCATACTTGGTTTCCACAGGGATACCGTTCTTCAGCAGAATTCCATCTAGCGTAATACTGCACACAGTTGCTATTCCCACCTTACCTTCTGGAACCCTTAGTTCAGAGATATAGCCCTCTTCCTCTACAATGCTTATATATGGGCTGATATGATAACTGTTAACCACTTGATTTATTATCTCCATGGTTTCATCAAAATCATTCTTGTCTATTATTGAGGTATTGATAATCACCTTACCTTGCCTTGTTTTCAGGTCAAATGTGGTTTCATATATTAACTTCTCTATCTGGGTGAGAACTACCCCAACTCTGTCCTCCACCAGTGCATTGTTGAGTTCGTTGATTCCCTGCTCTGTGATTACCCTGCCATCATACCCCTGCCTTTTTGTTAACCCTCTTTCATCCAGAATCCTGAGATGATATCTAACCCCCCTCTCCCCTATTGGGTAACCACGTTCATTCATCTTATCTGCAATCAGCCTTGCACCTATTGGTTCTCTGCTTTCATAGAGTATCCTCAGAATCTCTATGAGTTTTCTCTGTACAGTAGAGTCGTCGGTGGTTACAATCATATCATAGAATTGGTAAAAGCTTCTCAAGTTCGTATTTGGTAATCTGTACCCTGTATTCCTCCCATTCCTTCTTCTTTAATTCAATGAATCTGCTGAATACATGCTCTCCTAGTGCCTTTTTGATGAGCTCACTCTGCTCAGCAATCTGAATGGCTTCTCCCAGGCTGGAGGGAAGAGATTTGATTCCTCTTTCTTCCCTTTCCTTATCTGATAAACTATACAGGTTCTTTTCCATGGGTTCAGGTAACTCATATCCCTTCTCAATCCCTTCAAGTCCAGCATGGAGCATCACTGCAAACGTAAGGTATGGGTTGCATGCTGGATCAGGACACCTAAGCTCTGCACGTGTAGCTTGCTCTTTTCCAGGATGATACACAGGTACACGGATAAGAGCAGAGCGATTTCTCTCAGACCATGCAATATAAACAGGTGCTTCATATCCAGGAACAAGCCTCTTGTAGGAGTTGACCCACTGAGCAAAGATGGCGCTCATCTCCCGTGCATGTTTCAACTGCCCTGCAATGAATCTCTTACCCACCTCGCTTAAATGGTACTTATCATCTCTGGAAAAGAAGGCATTTGTATTTCCTCTAAAAAGCGATTGATGGGTGTGCATCCCGCTTCCATTTTCCCCAAACAAGGGTTTGGGCATGAAGGTGGCATACACACCATACTTATGTGCAATCTCCTTTACCACCACTCTGTAGGTGATAACATTATCAGCCATATCTAAAGCGTCAGCATACCTCATATCGATCTCATGCTGACTTGGTCCAACCTCATGATGGGAATACTCCACACGAATCCCCATCGCTTCAAGAGCAAGAATGGTATCTCTACGTAGGTCACTTGCCACATCCAAGGTGGTTAAATCAAAATAACCTCCTTTATCAAGAATCTCAGGAATCTGGTCATTCTTAAAATAGAAATACTCTAACTCTGGACCAACATAGTAATGGTCAAAGCCCATATCCTTTGCTCTCTGCAAAGCTCTTTTTAAAACATATCTTGGATCGCCCTCGTATGGTTTTCTGTCAGGTGTTAAGATATCACAGATCATCCTTGCTACCTTTCTCTCCTGAGGTCTCCAGGGCAATATTTGGAAGGTTCTGGGGTCAGGCATTGCAATCATATCGCTCTCTTCAATGGACTGGTAGCCTGTTATCGATGATCCATCAAAACCCATACCGTTTTCCAGTGCACCTTCTAATTCGCTATCTGTTATTGCAAAACTCTTCACTTGACCCAGGATGTCTGTGAACCATAACCTTATGAACTTCACATCCTGTTCTTTCACTACCTTCAAAATATCTTCCTTTGTTTTCATGGTAATCCCTTTATACGATTTTTCCTGCTGTTTTTGTATTTCTACTATAAATAATTTATCACCAGTGCATTTCCTACTACCTTGCAATAGCATTAATAAACCTGCCATGATATTTAGGAAATAACATGCCAAAGAGAGAGGATATTAAGAAAGTGCTTTTGATAGGCTCTGGTCCTATTCTTATAGGTCAGGCAGCAGAGTTTGACTTCTCTGGTAGTCAGGCATGCAGAGCCTTGAGAGAAGAAGGGGTTAAGGTTGTGCTTGTGAACAGCAACCCTGCAACCATAATGACTGACCCAGAGATGGCTGATGCTGTGTATATCGAGCCCCTTGAGGCTGAGGTCGTGGCAAAAATAATAGAAAAAGAAAGACCTGATGGAATTATTGCAGGGCTTGGAGGTCAAACTGGATTGAATATTGCAACAAAACTTGCTGAGATGGGGGTGCTGGAGAAATACAATGTTGAGCTTCTCGGCACTCCATTGCAGGCTATTAAAGATGCAGAGGATAGAGAACTTTTTAGAAAGAAGATGCTGAGTATAGGAGAAAAGGTACCTAGGTCAAAAGCTGTACATTCAATAGAAGAAGCAGAAGCTATGATTGAAGAACTTGGTCTTCCCTTGATCGTTCGCCCTGCCTATACACTTGGAGGTACTGGTGGAGGGATTGCTCGTACAAGAGAGGAGCTCATTGAAATCACAAGGCGTGGACTTGAGCGCTCTATGATTCATCAGGTACTGATTGAGGAAAGTGTGCTTGGGTGGAAGGAATTCGAGTATGAGGTGATGCGGGATAAGAATGATACCTGTATTATTGTATGCAATATGGAGAATATTGACCCCATGGGTATTCACACAGGCGAATCCATTGTGGTAACACCTTCTCAAACCCTCTCGGATAAAGAGCATCAGAGGCTGAGAAGCGCCTCTATAAAAATTATAAGAGCTTTGGGTATAGAAGGAGGATGCAATATCCAGTTTGCGGTTAAAGGCAATGAAGTAAGAGTTGTTGAGGTGAATCCAAGGGTTTCCCGCTCCTCTGCCCTTGCCTCAAAAGCCACAGGTTATCCCATAGCAAGGGTAACGGCAAAGATTGCAATAGGCTTAACCCTTGATGAGATTACCAATGATATCACCAAGAAAACCCCTGCTTCTTTTGAGCCTACGATTGATTATGTAGTTATCAAGATACCTCGCTGGCCATTTGATAAATTCGTGACCGCAGATAAACATCTCACCACCTCTATGAAAAGCACTGGAGAGGTGATGGCAATAGGGAGAAGCTTCGAGGAAGCGCTTCAGAAAGCGATTCGCTCACTTGAAGTGGATATGTTTTTCGGATACAAGGAATGGAGTAACGAAGAAATCATAGAGATTTTACGCAATCCAACCCATGAGCGTTTATTTGTGATATATCATGCCTTGAGAAAGGGTATGAGTGCGGAGGAGATTCATAGGCTTACAAATATAGATACCTTCTTCATAAAGAAGATTGAAAACATCATTGCTATTGAAGATAAGATAAAAGATAACCTAACTATAGATAATCTAAGAGAAGCTAAGCGTATGGGGTTGAGCGATGAGAGGATAGCAAGCTTGTGCAACAAAACAAGAGAAGAGATTTATGATATGCGAAGAAGCAATGGAATATTAGCAACCTTCAAGATGGTGGATACCTGTGCTGCTGAATTTGCTGCTGCCACTCCTTATTACTATTCTACCTATGAAGAGCAATGCGAAGCTTCTCCTACCAATAATAAGAAGGTACTGATTATAGGCTCTGGACCAATTCGCATAGGTCAAGGTATCGAGTTTGATTACTGCACAGTTCATGCGGTCACAGCGCTCAGAGAGCTTGGTATAGAAACGCATATAATAAACAATAATCCTGAGACGGTGTCTACAGACTATGATACCTCTGACAAACTGTTCTTTGAACCTCTCACTCTTGAGGACGTCATGAATGTTATAGAGAGGGAACGCCCCTATGGTGTGATGGTGCAGTTTGGAGGTCAAACCTCTGTTAACTTGGCTATGCCCCTCAAAAAAGAACTCATGCGAATAGGTTTAGATACCGTAATTCTTGGAACTGATCCAGAGGATATAGATATTGCAGAGGATAGAGAACGATTCAATAGCATGATGAAGAGCTTAGGAATTCCTCAACCAGAAGGAGGGTGTGCCTCTGATTATGCTCAGGCTTTCAGTGAAGCAAAAAAAGCAGGATACCCGGTGTTAGTTCGCCCTTCATACGTGCTTGGGGGCAGAGCCATGGAAATAGTGTATGATGAGAACGAGCTTAGGAGATATCTTGAAGAGGCGGTGAGAGTATCCAATGAGCATCCTGTACTCATCGATAACTTTCTTGAAGGTGCTATCGAGATTGATGTGGATGCTATATGCGATGGCAAGGATGTGCTCATAGGGGCGATAATGGAGCATATTGAAGAAGCAGGTATACATTCAGGAGATTCCGCCTGTGTTATCCCTCCACAATCTCTAAGTGTAGAGACTCTAAACACTGTTAAAAAATATGTGAAGAAAATCGCTATAGCTCTCAACGTTATAGGGTTAATAAACATACAGATGGCTGAGAAGAATGGTAAGGTGTATGTTCTTGAGGCAAATCCGAGAGCAAGCAGAACCATACCATTTGTGAGCAAAGCAGTCGGATTACCTCTTGCCAAGATTGCAGCAAAGGTTATGGTAGGATATAGTTTAAAGGAATTAGGGTATGTACAAGACCCATCTCCAAAAAACATTTCTGTAAAAGAGGTTTTATTACCTTTTGATAAACTTCCGGGAGCAGACCCTCTGCTTGGACCTGAGATGAAGAGCACTGGGGAGGTGATGGGTATAGACTATGATTTCGGAAAGGCTTTCTTCAAGGCTCAGTGGAGTGCAGGTAACACATTACCCTTGAATGGTACGGTGTTCATCTCCATAAGGGATAAGGATAAACCACTCATGCTCAAGGTGGCAAGAAAACTTCAAAAAGCTGGTCTTCATCTAATAGGTACCAAAGGCACAGCAGAGTATCTTAGCAAACATGGAATTAAAATAAAAGCTATAAAAAAGGTGAGCGAAGGCAAACCAAATGTTGTTGATTTGATATATGAAAAGAAGGTTGATTTAATCATAAACACCCCAACAAGTAAGCAAAGCGTTAGAGACGGTTTTCAGATTCGACGTGCGGCTGTGGATTTTTGCATACCGTATATCACCACCATACAGGCTGCTCTTGCCGCTGCTGATGCCATTGAGGGTATGAAAAAAGGCAAAATAAGCATTAAGTCTCTTACCGAGTATCATAAAGCATGCATCTCGTAATCAAGAACGCAAGAGCGTTTATCAATAATGCCATTCAGCCTGCTGAGATTGCAGTAGATGAAGGAAAAATCTCAGAAATCAGGAGAATAATCACTGTAAAAGAAGCTGATAAAGTAATAGATGCAAAAGGTGCTCTTGTGCTTCCAGGCGCAATAGACATACATGTGCATTTTCGCGATCCTGGTATGACGAATAAAGAGGACTGGTACACTGGTTCGTGTGCAGCAGCAGCAGGAGGTGTAACCATGGTTATTGACCATCCAAACACTTTTCCACCCACGATAGATGCTTTAAGCTTCAAAATGAAGCTGAAGGCAGCAAAAAAATCAATCATCGATTATGGTATCAATGCAGGAGTTACACAAAACTTCAATCCCAAAAACCTGAAAGAGTTATGGGATTTAGGGGTAATGGCATTTGGCGAAATCTTCATGACAAGCTTCTCTTCAAATATAAAGCTCAAGGAAGCTTTTGATATTATAGGAAACTTAAATGCAGTTGCATGCATACATGCAGAGGATGAAGAGATTAACAGACGATTCACCAGCATGGTAAAAAAACATAACGAAGCTGAGTACTATTCAGAAGCTCGCCCTGAATTATCTGAAACAAAAGCGGTTGAAAAAGCTTTGATTCTTTCGAGATTGAGTCAAGCAAACACAAAACTGCATTTCTGTCATATAAGCTCTCCCAAAAGCCTTGAAGTTATAAGAAAAGCAGATAATATAACATGCGAGGTAACCCCACATCATCTTTTTCTTTCCACAAGAGATTGGAGACGTCTTGGAGTAAAGGTAAAAACCAACCCTCCATTGCGAGATTTTCATTCTCAGCAAAGCCTTTGGAAAGGTATTAACAATGGTAGCATTGACGTTGTTGCCTCTGATCATGCACCTCACCTTGAGCATGAAAAGATGGATGATATCTGGGATGCCCCTCCAGGCATACCAGGGGTTGAGACCATGCTTCCGCTCATGTTGATGGCTGTTAAGCGGAATCTTATCACCCTTAAAAAGCTTGTAGAGGTCATAAGTGTAAATCCCGCAAAGATGTTTCATCTCAACAAGGGCAGGCTTGCTCCTGGTTATGATGCAGATATGATTATTGTAGGAGATATAATGGAGATTCGTAAAGAAAAGATGCACAGCAGAGCTGGATGGACTCCTTATAATAACATGGAAGGCATATTTCCTAAAATCACCATCTCAGGAGGTGATGTGGTTTTTGAGGATGGAGAGATTACCGCCAAAAGGGGGAGGGGAAGATTCATCGCTGGAAAAGGAATGAAACTGAAAGAAGAGGAAGAGGAATGATGTATATGATTATGAAGTGTAAATATATAATAAGGCCGCTCATATCCATCATATAACTTTCCGAGCAGAGCGAGGCGCATGAATTAAAATCATTACTATCTAAGGTTTCCGATGAAATGTGGAGATAAGCGAATAAGTTTTTAGAGATGCATTAGCGAGACGGCTTGCTCAACGAAGTAACACTTATAAAGATAGAACTCCTTTAGGTCTTAGAGAGTTTTCAGGCATATTTTTTCAAATATTGGGTTAAGTCATAAAATCCTTGACTGAGCTCAGGAGCGTGCAGGTGATTCATCATGTATACTCATCCTTACATTGGACTGGACATAAGCTCAATCTCTTCGAGTCAGCTCTATGGAGTTACAAAAACTGGCATGAAAGCTATTATGGGTGTATCAGGCTTCAAGCGTGAGCTGTTCTTCCATTATCTAAATTTTAATTCCTCTCCACAACCGAAATCTGAAGTTTCCTTGAGGTGGTTTATATGAAAGAGTTACTTGAGTATGATAAACATAAGCTACTAGACACCTTATGGGAATGCGACCCCCACATATACAGGATTCTCAGATCAAGCGATGGTCTGCATGATACACGAATCAGAATCTTTGATTATCTTAATAACATCGAGAAACATCTTTTTAGCGTATATTCAGATAAATATTTTAGGAATGTCAACCTCCTTGAGAGAAACAACTCCAAGGAATGCATACGTGTATTTAAGAATATCATCAGGTCTGAGAACGAGAAAATCACTAATTTTTCAGCCTTAAAATTGCTCTATAAGGCTGCAAGAAAAAAAATCAGTGCAAGTAAGCTGAAGGAAGGATTCATATTTGAATTTATTTTTTTGTTTAAAGGTATTAACTGTAATTCTGGTCTTTATAGCGAAAAGGATGTACCTCTGTTCTTTAAGTTGAGCGGACACGAAGCAGCCATGGAGCGAATGCGCTCACTTGATAGATATGCATCCCACATGACAAAATATTTCAAGCGATACCATACAGGATTTGATGCCGATATTATCAAAGAAAGGGAAAAAAATAAACGCATTATTCTTGATTATTTTAATGCTGATGAGGATATGTGGGAGGACTACAGGTGGCATCTTAAAAACATTATACGGGATATCGATACCCTCAAGGAAATCGTAACGTTAAGCGAGAATGAGATAAAAGGGCTTAGATGTGCAAAAGCATATAATATACCCTTTCAGATAACCCCATATTATCTATCGCTTTTTGATAGAGAAAATAAAAGAAGATACGACCATGCTATAAGGGCTCAGGTTCTACCTACCGAGCGTTATTGTCTGAATTATGTGAAACTTAAGCAAAAAGGTGATATGGATTTCATGGAAGAGAGATCCACCAGCCCCATAAATGGAATCACCCGGAGATACCCTCAAATACTCATTCTCAAACCCTTTGGTTCCTGCCCCCAGATATGTGTATACTGTCAGCGTAACTGGGAAATCACCGATATAAAAGATGCGGTATTTTCAAGAGAGAGCATAGTTAATGCAATAGCATGGATACAGAACAACCCCAATATCACAGAGGTCCTGATAACGGGTGGGGACCCTCTCACCCTAAACGATAGCATAATTGATTGGTTGCTTTCCAGCATCTCTGAGATTGACCATGTTGAAAGGATACGAATAGGCACAAGGGTTTTAGTTACATTACCCCAGCGCATCACCCCTCACCTTGTGGAAATATTTGATAACTATCATGAGCTTGGAACACAAGAGTTATGTGTCGTAACACATTTCGAGCATCCCACAGAGATGACTCCAGACGCTCTTGAGGCAATAAAGAGAATAAAGAGTGTAGGGATAAGTTTATATAATCAACAGGTTTTCACCTACTACAACAGCAAACGATATGAATCATGTTTGCTGAGAAAGGTGCTGAAAAAATCCGGTGTAGACCCCTATTACACCTTTAACACGAAGGGAAAGGAAGAAACTATAGATTTTAGAGTGCCTATTGCAAGGATTGAGCAGGAACGAAAGGAAGAGGCACGTTTCCTTCCAGGGGTTATAAGAACAGACGAACCTGTGTTCAATGTTCCTAGGCTTGGGAAATCCCATCTCCGTGCATGGCAGGATCATGAGGTGATAATGATATTAGAGGACGGAAGGAGAGTGTATCGTTTTTATCCATGGGAATCCAAATTCGAGCTTGTTGAACCCTACAATTATGTTGATGTGTCTATCTATGAATATATTAAAAGATTGTATGAGGATAATGAAGATGTGGATGAGTATTCCTCAATATGGTATTATTTTTAGCCATGAAAAAAAGGTTGGAATTCAGAAAACTTGTTTCAATCGATGAGGCAAAGAACATCATCCATAGATTAAATATTACCCCTCGCATTCTTGAAACCGATATTCTGAATGCGTATGGAAAAACTCTTGCTACTGATGTGATTTCTGAGGTGGATGTGCCTCCTTTTAACAGGGCTTCCATGGATGGTTATGCTGTTCATGCCTCAGATACCTACCATGCCAGAGAGGATTCTCCAGTCATTCTCAAGCTTGTGGGTTCAATACCACCTGGAATAAATCATGATATCCACATTCATAAAGGAGAGGCTGTTGAAATTTCCACTGGTGCGGTCATGCCTTCAGGCGCTAATGCAGTGGTAATGGTGGAGTATACCAGTTCTTCAGATAATGAAATACGCATCTATCGCCCTGTTTCCATCAATGAAAATGTGATGCAGGCTGGAACAGATATCATGATTGGAGAGAGGGTATTGAAGAAAGGAAGCGTCATTGGGGTGAGAGAGATTGGTGTTCTTGCAGCGATAGGTAGAACAAGAGTACCTGTTTATGGTTTAAATGTGGGTATCATTTCAACAGGGGATGAACTCACTCAGCTTGGAGACAAGCTTGAGATGGGCAAGATATATGACATAAACTCCTACACATTATCTTCAGGAGTAATGGAGTGTGGAGCTACGCCTGTATGCTATGGCATAGTTAATGATGATGAAAACAAACTGAAAGAGGTGCTGAAAAAAGCTGCTCATGATTGCGATATGATATTAACCTCAGGGAGCACTTCCACTGGATCAGGGGATATGATGCACTCAGTGATTGAAGAAAATGGTAAGGTGCTTGTGCATGGCATAAATATCAAACCAGGGAAGCCTGTCATTATAGGTAAGATATTCGGAAAACCTGTTTTTGGGCTACCTGGCTATCCTACCTCATGCCTCACCATCTTCAATGAGTTTATTGCTCCTGTTATTCGGAAAATCACAGGTAAAAAGCATGAGGGTATGTATGTAAAAGCCAGACTTTCTTCAAGAATTCGATCCGAAGGGAGGAGTCAGCTTCTTCCTGTTGGTATTGTGAGGGATAGAGCATATCCCATTTATAAGGGGTCAGGAGCCATCACCACGCTTTCTGAAGCTGATGGGTTCATCAGGATACCTGAGGATGTGGAAATCATGGAAGCTGGTGAGAGCATAAAAGTAACCCTGTATCAGAAACCTGAAGCGTATGATTTACTTTTCATAGGCAGTCATTGCTTAGGTATAGATGTGCTCTTTGATATCATTAACTTAAAAGTAAGGGTAATCAACACTGGCTCAACTGGAGGATTAAACGCTATTAAAAAAGGTATAGCTCATATAGCAGGAGTGCATCTGCTTGATGAGAGTGGAGAATACAACATTCCCTTCCTGAAAAGATACCATATAAAGGCTGTTGTTATCAAGGGTTATGTTAGAGAGCAGGGTTTGATTCTTCCAAAGGATAGCGAAATTAAGAGTTTAGAGGATATCATTGATTCAAATTCAAGAATCATTAATAGAAATACTGGTTCAGGAACAAGGCTTCTCACAGATTTAAAACTCAAAGAAGTAGCGAAGAAGAAAGGTATTCCATTTGAGGAACTTATAAAGAAAATAAAGGGTTATGATACAGAAGCAAAGACCCATAGTGCTGTGGCTGCTGCAGTGAAGTTTGGAAAGGCTGATGCAGGGGTAGGGATTCGTACAGTTGCTGAGATGAACAAGCTAAGATTCATCAAGATTGCTGATGAGGAATATGATTTTGTTATTCCTTATGAGCTTCTTGATACCAAAGAAATAAAAACCTTTATTAAAGCGCTCTGCTCAAAGCAGTTCAAAAATAAACTTCCTTCAGGACTTCGTACCTATGAGAGAACTGGAGAAATCATTCAGGTTTAGAAGGGTATCACAATATCAGATTCTGTTATCACTTTGATGATTTCCTCCCTCTCCGCAACTCTTACCTCTTTTCTAAGGTTTTTTATTCCCCTCTTTTTTAATGAAGGTTTATCAGCCAGCATAGGGCATTTCAGCATTGAAAGTGCCTCAAACTCCTTATCATGGGAATTAAAACCAATCAACTCTGGGTTTATCGAAGTGGCTGTGTAAACCCCATTATCCATGAATATAACCTTTATCTCATCCTCCCTCAACGTCAATCCAACACTCATCCTCAGAGCTTCAGCATTTCTTCTCGTGTTCAGAGGAAGATTTCTTACAATTATGGTAATCTTTTTCATGACTAAAAGGATAAAAACCTATCACTTTCGTTTACCATACATGCGTTATCATACTGGCTCCCGAATATTATACCTTCAAGCCTGCTGAGCTTTCGCTGCTCCACATTCAATGTGCATACCACGATACTCACACCTATCTGCACAAGCTGGGAGAATTCATCGTTATTGATATTGTACACACCCTCATGCATCAGAAAAATCGATACATCATGACCCTGTTTCCTTGCAGCCTTGCTTAATGCAATAACTGTATGGGTGTTCTCATTTTCAGGGCTTGTGGTAAGCAGTATACCAAGCTTCATACTTTTTTTATCCTTACCTTCCAGAGGTTATCTCCCTGCTGTTCTATAGAGAGTATCTTATGTCCTTCATTTTTCAGACTTCTGGGCACGTTCTCAACAGCAGGGGCATGGTCAAGGATTACGGTCAGTTCATCCCCGCTCTCAAGTTCTTCAAGTTTAAGCTTGGTCTTTACAAAGGTGTAGGGACACACCTCTCCTGTAAGATCAAGTTCAGCTATCTCAACCATTTTACCATATCCTGCATGATTCTCCATATATATCTTCCTGTATTGAGGTTATCTTTGGTTCCTCACCACACACAGGACAGTTTCTATTCTTTCTTATTTTAATCTCATCAAAGCTCATGTTGAGAGCATCATAGTATATAAGACGACCCACAAGTAGCTCGCCTATACCCAATAGATATTTCACCACCTCTGTTGCCTGTATAAGCCCTATCAAGCCTGGCAGAACTCCAAGCACGCCTGCCTCCTGACAGCTTGGTACCATTCCTGGTGGAGGGGCATGCTCAAAGATGCATCTGTAGCAAGGTCCTTTATGGGGTATGATGGTAGTCACCTGTCCCTCAAACCTGTAGATGCTTCCATGGGAGAGGGGAGTATCAGTGAGTACGCATGCATCATTGACAAGATAGCGTGTGGCAAAGTTATCAGAACCGTCAACCACGATATCGTAATCTTTCAGTATCTCCTCCACATTGTTTGCGCTCAACCTTTCATTATAGGTTATTACCTCAATATCTGGATTAAGATCATTCACAAACTGTTTTGCAGACTCTACCTTGGAGATGCCAACCTTACCCCCATGAATCACCTGCCTCTGAAGATTGCTCAAATCAACGATATCATCATCCATAATTCCAAGAGTACCAACACCTGCTGCTGCAAGATATTCAATTACTGGAGCACCTAACCCTCCAGCACCTATGCATAACACCTTGGAAGAAAGAAGCTTTCTCTGACCCTTACCACCTACCTCAGGTAAGATTATATGGCGAGAGTATCGTTTTATCTGTTCTTCAGTAAATCCTCCTAACATTAAATCACCAGAATATTACTGTGAGTTTTATTTTCCTCAATAAAGTATTACTATCATAAATAATTTTCTATATCTGAAAAGGTACTGGTGTGATGCATAATATCCCAAGAATAAAGGTGAATGCTCCGAGAAGCGTTCTTTCTTTTCCAATAGGTGTGTAATCGTTGAGAGGCTGGGGATGACCTGCTGCTGCAAATAAAGAGAGGATAAATCCCCAGAATACCCATAAAGAACCGTTAAGGTTCTGGAAGTATGTGATGTAGAATCCAAAAGAGATAAGCACAAAGGGAAGAAGCGTTGATATATATGATGCCTTCTCTCCTATCATAGCTCTGAGCATATGTCCGCCATCAAGCTGTCCTGCAGGGATAAGATTCAAAGCTGTCACAAACATGCCCACCCATCCTGCAAAGGCAACAGGATGGAGCATGTAAGTATCATTATTAACAAGGTTGGTTATAAATTCAAACAAAGGAGGTATGCCAAGCTGGATCTGAATACCGCTTTCTGTTTGCTGAATAGGTGGTGGTAAAAGAAGACCGATAACAGTAACCACAACAGAAGCAATCAGACCTATCAATGGTCCCGCTACACCCACATCAAAAAGTGCCTTACGATCCGGAATGGGTCCACGGTGCTTGATTACCGCTCCCATAGTCCCTATGATGCTTGGAAAGGGAATGAAGTATGGTAATGAGGTGTGCATGCCATGAACCCTTGCTACTAAATAATGCCCTGCTTCATGTGCTCCAAGCACTGTCATGATTGCTATGGTGAAAGGAATGCCTTTCAACACCTGTGAGGGATTGCTGGCAGGATCAGCTCCAAAGAGTAAAGAACCTACGAACATGGTGGTGAAAACAGTAGCTATTGCAAGCAATAAATTTATCCACAACCTCTCCTTTGCTCTGAGGGGTGTGGCTATCAATACATGTTCTCCAAGCTCATATTTAACAGAAAGCTGGTATCCGTTTTCATAAAAGATATCCCACAGTTTCCTGTGCAGCACCCCATACCTTGGAAATCCAAAGAAGTAAATATTACCCTCATGCTCCTGCACCTCATAAACAGAAAAAAATGGGCTTATCTTCGCTACTATTTCAGAAATTTTATGATTAACAATAGAATCATGAAAAGAGGTATTCATTTATGCTAGTATTCTAAATCCTGTCTAATGAAGATTACTGTTCCAAGAATCAGGAATATTGCTATAGCGATTATCTGAAGATTGAAAAAGCCTGCTGAAGCTTCAGGTTTATAAACAGCAATAAGATTCATAGTAAAGGGGGAGATATGGGTGAGTCTTTCAAGAATAAGCAGAAGGAATACACTACTATTTGTCAGATTCAATATTAGCTCAGCGATAGGTATGAGAATCCATACTGTGGTAAGGAGTGCTGCAGTATTAACAACTCTCAGCCCAAGCTTCAAAGCCTTCTTCTCTCCTTCCCTTAAAACAGATATTAGCATGCCAAGAGATGAAAAAAGAAATACTGTAATTATTGAGGCTTTTATTACCTCTGAGATTAGGTTAGCTTCTGTAGGGAACAGGTTTGTAAATACCCAGTTTGTGATGACATATAGTATAACAAGCATGGGCAGGCTTAGAATAAAAATGGCTATGAACTTGCCAGCATATATAGAGGGTCTTGGCATGGGACTTGACACAAGCATGTAGAGAGTCTTTTTTTCCCTATCACCTGCTATGGAAGAGACCGCCTTTCTTGTAACGAACCTGCCTATCATGGTCAGAGCAAGCAGGAAAGGAAAGATGATGAAGAATCTCACACCTATGGAGGTAGGGAAAGTCATCTCAGGCATTCTGCCTGTGAGAATCTCAGATACTGATGAAGCAACAAAGGATGAAATAAAGATGAGTATGTCCTGCATTGGTGCTCTGCCATACTCCAAACCCATGAAGGTTTGCGGTACATCTTTTACTTCTACATAATCCTCTCCAGCAACCATGTATGTGGCTATAGAAAGTAATACTATAAACCAAAGATACGAAGAGATCGATGCTTTTATCATTCTCTTAAGTTCATATAATAATAAAAATAAAAAGCTTAAAAATTTATGTAGTTTCATTTTCTCCCTCGACAAGAAATCTTCCAAAGATATCATCAATGGATACATGTATAGTTTTGGCTTCTCTTATATCCGCAGTATTAGCAGCCACTCTAATCATGCGTGGAATTTCAGCTTCAGAGTTAAGGCTTATAAATATCGAATCTCCGCTCACTGCCAGTTTTGCTCCTTCTTTCTCAAGCTCAAACAATAGCTTTTGAGCCTGATTCATATCATAAAGCCTGAGTTCGAGGGCAATCTTACCAATTTTTTGCCTTAACGAACTCAGTTCATCATCCACAACCATAGACCCACATCTCA
Organism: uncultured Methanosarcinales archaeon; assembly: GCA_964501085.1. Taxonomy (GTDB): domain Archaea; phylum Halobacteriota; class Methanosarcinia; order Methanosarcinales; family Methanoperedenaceae; genus CAZCRM01. The sequence goes on from CAZCRM010000010.1 coordinate 17,337, forward strand.
GAACTGTGACGCTATCGCAGAGTCCTTCCACATTGCTCAGATCCTTTTCAGTAAGCAAAACTGTTTTTTTGGAGGATATAATATATTCCTTCAATGTTCTGTACGATATAGGGTCAAGACCTGCCATTGGTTCATCAAGCAATAATACAGGAGGGTCATGAACCAGAGCTATGGCAATTGCCACGTTCTTTTTCATGCTTAAGGAATAACGATTCATTGTTTGGTCGGCAACCGCATCCAGTCCCCTCTCCTTCAAAACATGCTGAATAACGCTTTTATCTCTTATGCCATGAAGCGAGGCTGCAAATGTGATTAACTCTTTAGCTGTGGTATCAAGAGGAAAGCTGGGTATCTTTGGTACATAGCCTATGATATTTCGAATCTGCGCTCCTTTACTCAAGGGAATGTTATCTATAGTAACCTCGCCTGAGTCTGGTCTCATGAGGGTTGCAAGTATTCTCAGCACAGTGCTCTTTCCTGATGCTTCAGGACCTATGAGAGCATGTATTTTTCCTCGTTTAACGTGAAGACTTAGATTCTTCACAGCATAGATTTTTCCAAATTTTTTATTCAGATTCTTTATTCTAATCATCCTTGCTCAAGAGGCACAAACTTCGTTCCATAGTAAATCATACCCTTTTCGCTTTCCTCTCCCAATCTTCTGAAAGCAGATTTTACCCTCATCCCTATATGAATCTCATTTGGGTCACATACCACCTGCGAGGTTAAGCGAGGTCCTTCATCAAGCTGGATTATGGCAAGTATATAAGGTAGACGAGACTTTTTTTTACCACTATGTATTATGGTGTAGGTGAGTACCTCACCATAACCTTTGAATTTGTAAGGTACAATGATACCTGTTCGTCTGCATTTTGGACACATGTTTCTTGGTGGGTAATAATACCCATTACACCTCTCACACTTCGTTCCTTCTAAATTATAAAGATTCTTCAATCTTCTCCAGAATCCTGCAACTGTCATTCTTATCTCTCCCTTGATAATATATGCACAATAGCGGTGGCTCCTGAACCACCTACATTATGAGTTAATCCAATCTCAGCACCATCAACTTGCCTCTTTCCAGCTTCGCCCCTAAGCTGAAGAGCTATCTCAACCGCCTGCTTTACTCCAGTAGCTCCTACAGGATGACCGCATGCTTTTAACCCTCCTGATGGGTTTATGGGGATTTTACCTCCTATGCTTGTGATACCCTCTTCTGTAGCTCTGCCCCCTTCACCCTTCTTCACAAACCCCAAGTCTTCGATAGCACATATCTCTGCAATGGTAAAGCAGTCATGTACCTCAGCAAGATCGATATCTTTTGGAGTAAGCTTGGCAATATTATAAGCTTTTCTTGCAGCAACTACTGTAGCATCCAAAGTGGTTATGTCCTCTCTATCATGAAGCGAAAGGGTGCTGCTTGCCTGTGCAGATGCCTTTATATATATTGGGGTGTCGGTATATTTTTTTGCGATATCAGCAGGAGCAAGAACCACAGCAGAGGCACCATCTGTAATGGGCGAGCAGTCAAATACATGCAGAGGGTCAGCCACTATCACAGAATTAAGTACTGTATCTATGCTTATCTCATTCCTGAACTGAGCTTTTGGATTCATGCTACCATTGTGGTGATTCTTCACAGCAACCATGGCAAGCTGTTCTTGGGTAGTTCCATACCTGTGCATGTGAAGTCTCGCTATCATTGCATAAAGCCCTGGAAACGTAGCACCCATTATACCTTCCCATTCCCTGTCAGCAGCTGAAGCTAAGGCATCGGTAGCGATTTCAACACTCACATCTGTCATTTTTTCAGCACCTCCTGCTATCACGATATCATGATAGCCAGAAGCCACTGCAATTATGCCTTGTCT
>CAZCRM010000011.1:0-19200 GCA_964501085.1 uncultured Methanosarcinales archaeon
GTATGGATATCAAAAAGATTACCAATCCAAACATTCCGGTGAGCAGTAATACCATCACTGAAAGAAAAAACAGAACTAGTATGCATAGTCTTGAGTAATCAATCCTGTATAAGAGCTTCGGTATTCTATCTCCAAGATATATTGTTACATAGTAGGAGAGCAATGAAACATACACCACAACCATCAGCAGAACAAGCAGAACTGAGATGTCCAAATGTATCAATTTATTAATGGCAACCATCGCCCCACTTCTTGTTTTTTGGATGATGAAGAGAGCGATTAAGCTGAATATCGCATTCGCTGTATTGGCACCGCTTATGGAGATAATAAATTCTTTTGATGAACCTACTCCCTTAGTTATAAAAAGTCTCGCGATTACTGTACCAATGGCTGAGGATACTCCAGGAAGCCATGCCACGAAAGCACCTGCCATGCTTCCTGTTATTATACCCCGAACAATCTTCTGTTTAGGAAACTCAAATCCTGTATTCTCCTGAGGCGGGATACTGGATTGGGTCATTAAACTGATTATAAGCATGGATGCTCCGAACAATCCTGAAAGTAGGGGAAAAAGAATCGAAGCATCTCCAAAGGCTATTACTGGTTGCATCAGGTCTTCGTTGTTGAAAGCAAACAATCCCAGCATACCTGAGATTAGAAATAGTATAAGAGCATATATCTTGAATTTGAGATGTGCAAGGGATGCCTGTCCTTCAATGATTTCCCCTTTCTCAGTGGCGATCATCAGGATAACTATCAAAATTAGAATCCAACCCATGTGCGAATTCAGGGTATCGTAGATATTCATGAAGAGAAAACCTAATACAGGTGCTATGATCAGCGATACAATCACAGAGCCAGCACTTCCTATGGCAGAGAGACGTACTGCCTCTGGTCCTCTTCCTTCCATTAGCAATCTATGACCTGGCAGAACCGCAAGAGAGGTGTCAGCATCAGGAGCACCAAGAAAAACAGAGGGTATGATATCGAGAAAGGTATGTGCTATGGAGTTTGAGAGGATTATAACAGCGATATAAAGCTTGGAAAATCCCATGCTCATGAAGAAAGGAGAGAAGACTACAAGAAGCATGGCGATGTTGTTGACATGTATGCCTGGTATTAAGCCAGTAAAAATTCCAAGCATGAAACCCAACAATGCGGAGACTATAAGTATGGTTATTGAAAGATGCATATCAATCAATTAATCCATGAAGCTTAATCCTATCCACATTGCAGAGGAGATGATAGATGCTCTGAAGATTGAAACAGATACTAAAATAAATATGTTTCGAGCCTTCAAACGAAGAATGTTACTTTTTGGTAATGATATCCTCTTTTTCAATGAGCCTTTTACCCCTGTATCACTTACAGGCACAAAATGTTCACTTAAATGCAGGCATTGCAGTACCTATTATCTTCGCCATATGCTTGATGGCTCTGAGGATGTGTATTCTGTTGCATGCAGGCTGGCTGAGAAAGGTGCAAAAGGCATACTTTTGAGTGGAGGGAGTAATAGAAAAGGAAGTGTGGAGTTATACAAGCATGCTGAGGAGATAAGGAAAATCAAACAAAAGGGTCTAAGAATCAGTGTCCATACAGGTATTGTCAGAAAAGCAAGTATGCTTTCGGATATAGATATGGCACTTGTTGATGTGATAGGTGATAATGAAACCATCAGCGAGATACTTGGTATTGACGCAAAGGTAACAGATTATGAAGCTTCATTGAAAGAGCTTTCTTCTGCTGGAATACCTTTCGCACCCCATATCATTGTTGGGCTATATCATGGAAAACTTAAAGGAGAGTTCAAAGCCCTTGAAATGCTCAGGAGATTTAACCCACAGGTGGTGGTGATCGTGGTATTGATTCCTACAAAAGGTACGGTGTTTGAGGGCATTACCCCACCTAAAATCGAGGATGTGGTTAGGGTAATAACAAGAGCAAGAGAAATGTTTGATGTGCCTATATCATTAAGCTGTGTACGTCCAGGAGGAAGATATCGCTCAAAGTTAGACCATTATGCTGTTCTGAGTGGGATTGACAGGATTGCAGTGCCTTCAAGAAGCGCATACATGACATGCAGAGAACTTGGACTTAATATCATCGAAATGTCAAAGGTATGCTGTACCTATTAGAGCAGGATAACCCTCCTGAGCCGTTTTCTCAGCACGTCAGCCGCACTACTTAGATTGTTCTCATAAAGGTCTTTTATAATAGAAACGTAAAGTAATGCGTATATTTTCCTTATATCTGCCTCTATTCTTTTTGCTGTTATATCATCCTCAGGGGCTAAGAGAATATGAAAATCATGCTCATGAGATAACACAAAGCTTCTTAGTTCTTCAGCATTCTCCATTCCTTTCAAAAGCCTGAGTACCCTTATCACAGGAGGACCTCTGGTTTTTCGATGTTTTGGTCCATCATGAAGGTATAAACCAAACCTTGAATTACGAGCTTCAAGCACTGCGGTTATGGTCAGAGCGCCTGCTCCACTGCATACCTCAACCTTCTCGCTCAGAATCAAGTAACCCATGGCAGATAGCTGATCCCTTGCGAACTGCAGTAGTGAGAGATCATACTCTTTTTCAGGCATTCCCCAGTATTCACTCATAGCTTATGGTGTTATCGATGAATATTTATACCTATCTCTAAATGTAAAAAATCATGAAAGTTTACGAGTTTGAGTTTCCAGAGGACAGATATTATCTGAAGAATCATGTATGGTTGAAACCAGAGAAGGAGGAGATACTCATAGGGATTACTGACTTAGGGCAGCATATTTCCAAGGGCATAGTGCATGTTGACCTACCTGAAGTGGGAGAGGTTGTCAGAAAAGGAGATACTCTGATAGCATATGAAACCATAAAGGCTGTATCCCAGATATCTCTACCCTTTGATGCAGAGGTTACAGAGGTAAATGAAACGCTCTGGGAGAAACCTGAGATAATCAACAGTGATCCCTACAATCAGTGGATTGTGAAAGTAAGAGGTGAGGTTGATGAGAATTCTTTAATGAGCGTGAAGGAAGCCATAGAGCATTACAAGGAATTGATTACCAAGGAAAGAGAGCTATATGGATAATTATTATATACTCCCATAACTGAAAACATAATCATGGTCGAGATAGAGGGTTACGTGCTTCCAGAGGAGTTGTTTTATACAAAGGATCATACCTGGGCGAGGATCGAGGATGATGAAACGGTAACAGTTGGTATAGATGATTTTGCTGTGAAAGCTGCAGGTGAGATAGAGTATATAGATTTACCAATGGAAGACGAGGAGTTTGAGATTGGTGAAGCGTTTGGCTCAATGGAGTCAGCAAAATGGGTGGGGGGACTTATTATGCCTGTCAGTGGAACAGTTATTGAGGTGAATGAGGAGATTGAGAATAATCTCAGCATACTTTCAGAGGACCCATATGGTAAAGGATGGCTCATCAGGGTTGAACCCTCTAACCTGAATGAAGACGTGAAGGAACTCATACATGGAGATGAGGTAGAAGAGTGGCTCAAGGAGGAGATTAAAAGCAGAAAAGAATAATCAATCTTCCTCGAACTCATAATCTACAATCTCAAGCTTTACACGCTCTCCTTTTTTGTTGTAACATGCCCAGCTTGACATATCATAGGGTGCTCCAGCGATGATATGATAACTGCCTCTTTTCCCGAAAAGTTCAAGGTCAGTCCTTGAAGGATTAAGGTTGGAGGTGGGGTGACTATGCACCGTACCTATGGTTGGGATGTTGGGGAGCATGTAGAGGTGTAGCAGAGCACCTTCCTCACTCGCATTACTGGGGAAAATAACAACATCTGTGATAACATCACCTCTTGCTTGAAGCAATCCAGCAAACTCTATAGGTGCACATGACTTGCTAACCTCAAGAATGAATTGTAACGTATCCCTTGCGATTTTCATTTTGGTTATTCACACGTTTATGGTTATTATAATGTAATTCCCAGAATCATAATTAACAATTTCCTCTTCTTATAATATTTCAGATGCCTCAGAACTCATAGGGCTCATCATACCTCAGCAGAAGGTTTCATCATCGGCACTCTTGTATCTCTCTTACTATCTTCTCAGCTTCACGCTTAGGAGTTTCTGAGTTATAAATACTCCGTCCAACGATTACATAGTCAGCACCCGATTTTATGGCTTGAGAGACGTTTCCTCCTTGCGCACCCACACCTGGCGAGATTATAGTCAAATCACCTATAATATTACGTATTTCCTTCACCCTCTTAGGATAAGTGGCAGGCGCTACCACCCCTGAGGCTTTGCATTCCACCGCAATACGTGCAATTTTCAGGGCTACTGGGTGCATATACTCCAGCGCACCTGCATGACTCATCTCAGTCACAACGAAGATATCCTTGCTATACTCTCTACTAACCTTAATGCACTCTTCAAGAGTGTCATGCCCTGTAAAACCATGCACTATTATAGCACTAGCATCAGCCTCGAAAGCAAGTCTGCATATAATGTTAGAGGTATAAGGAATATCTGCCACTTTAAAATCTGCAATTACAGGGGCATACTCTGAAATGTTTTCAATAACCTTTAACCCAGCACTGAGTACAAGAGGATAGCCAATCTTAATGGCATCCACATAGCCTGAGACCTCTTTTACTATGTAAATCGCCTTATTAATATCAGTAACATCAAGAGCAAGGATGAGCCTGTTATGTTTACGCATCTTAACCCTTTCCCCTTCTTGATGCTGCTACAATTATGGGCAGGGTTATGGTGGCATCAGAATATACTGTAACAGCTCTGGCATTCTCACCCACCTTTCCCCATGATTTCGCCTCGCTTAACGTAGCTCCTGAGAGTCCTCCTGTCTCAGGTCGATCCATGGTAAGCTGGATAGCATAGTCAAAGGACTTTGGTGTGACAAGCATGCACTGGAGAATGAAGTTCTTGGGCACTCCTCCTCCAACAATCATGACCCCGCAACGCTTAGCCTCATAGCATCGATCAATTAATTCTCTCATATCTTCAAACACATCCACCTCAAGCTTATGCATCTGTTTATACAGCCATGCCTGTAATCCAAGGATGGAATCTGAAACTGCAGGACAGTACACAGGAACCTTCATATCATATGCACTTTTCAGTATTGAATCATCATCAAGATTCTTACCTATGTGTGAGAGAAGCTCTCTTATGGAAAGCCTCTCTGGAAGGGATTTGAAGATGTTCTGGAGCTTCTCCTCAAACTTAGAGAAATGCTCTTCAGGAACAAGCACATCATAAATGCGGTTGATGGAGTTATGTTTTAACGCAATATCATCACTGATTTCGCTCTCACTTCCTTTGTAATGGCATAATCCAAGAGATTCAATGATATCATGCACCACATTGGCTCCAGTGGTAACCAGAATATCTATCTCTCTATTCCTTATAAGATCACTGATAATGTTCCTCATCCCTGCAGGAACCATTGCACCTGCAAGTCCAAAGAACTTGGTGCATTCGGTATCATTCACCATCTCTCTATAAATCTCCACAGCCTCTGAAAGACGACCTGCTCCAAACCCACAACCAGCCAGAGAGTCTACAAGCTGGCTCACGCTCATGTTAGATTCTATTCTCGCCTGTATGATGGGTTTAAGCTGCATACATTATCTAAAACACTTCACGCAGGATAAAATAGTATCTTTTTCATGGGTTAGCTTTTTTGCAAGCTCTATGCCTTGAGATAGACTATCTGCATAATAGATATTATGATGGGCAAGAGAGCGCATTCGCTCCCCTACCAGAATGAGAGCATCAAGTTCATGCAGATGATTATCTATGAAGCGTTTAACTTTATCGGGCTCAAGACCTTCACATACCTGCCTGGCCTCCTCTCCCAGCACCATAACGATTCTTTTACTTAGTGATTTTGCAAACCTGAGTGCTTTCTCTACATCACCCATATTCATACCAGAATTTGAGTTATCGATGAGTGTTCTCCCTTCAATGCATGATTTTTTCATTCGTCCTTCTGCACCTCTGAATTCTCGTATTGCATGCTCAACAGAGAGTTCATCGATACCAAAAGCAAGGGCTACTGCAGTCGCACATGTGAACGCAATCCTGTATGAATCCATATCATACTCAGAGGTTTCAGGAATGTTGATTCTTCCATATCGCTCTCCTATATTATAGGATATTGCTTTATTATCATAATACACATTGCATGAAGGATTACCATTCTCACAAAAGGAAACAAACTTTAGATCATTCCTGCATGTCCTTGAGGTTTTAAGAACTTGATTATGAATCACAAGCGTACTACCATGCTTTGCATTGAGTATCATGCTTTGCTTCGCCTCACTTGCCATTTTTGTATTATTGGCAATTGGATAGTCATGGTAAATCGTGGTTATCACCCCTATGTCAGCACAACCTGTACCACCTAAGGAGATTTCAAATATAACTACATCAGTCTCAACCTCATATTCTTCAAGCATGTCCATAACTGTTAAAATGCTTGCAGGTGTGATACTCAACCTGCCAATCAACCTGCCTGTGCTCCAGTCCTCTACTCCTCTGCTTGTATGCGAAACCACCTTTTTCTTTTTTGATAATATGTTAGCTAAGAGTAAAGCGGTGCTTGTTTTTGCCTTCGTGCCCGTTACCTCGATTATGGTTTTATTCTCAAGATTATAATACGAAAGTAGTTCACCCACAGCAGAATGATGAGAGATTACTGGTATCTCATTTCTCTCTGCTTCCAGAAGCATGGGATATGCGGTATCAAGATGTACAGGGGCGATGAGAAGATCAAAATAATCTGCGTCCATGGCATCCCTATAGACCCTGATTCCTTCTTTCTCAAGCTCATTTAATGTTTTTTGATCCAAGGTCTTATATACATCTATTGCCACCACTGACTCTACTATCCTGCTCAACTTTCTTGCGATTACTACTCCACCATGAGTTAGGTCGAGGACAGCTACCTTCAACAATGGTCACTCTGATAGCGCTTCTTTTGCCCTTTTGAATGCCAGCTCTGCAAGCAGTTCATCAGGACCAAGAGGTTCTGAATACACAAGGGTAACCTCTCTTCCATCAATCTTCACCTTGGTCTTTCTGGATTCCCTGCTTATACCGAGAATCTGGGGAATATCCTGCGTAGTATGCACACCATGGGCAAGAAAAATTGGCACAGCCACTATAGTAGAAACTCCCGTCCCTTTAAAGGATTCCAGTCCCTCTTTCAGGGTCGGAGTATTTATATTCATGAATGCGGTTCTGACCACCACATTACTGTACTTTTTTGCGATTAAGTTTGCAACCCCTGTGACCACATCCTTGTTGTATGGAAGCTTGCTTCCGTGCCCTAAAGCTAATATTCCGATTTTCTCGCTCATAAGCACTCTGATAGTGATTGGCGCTTATAACCTTTTCTCGAACTCTCTCAGGCAGGTATTACAGCAGAAGAAGTAATCTTTTCCATTCAGTTTTTTTCTCACCACACCCTGAGTAATCTTCTTGCCACAGTAGATACAGGTTACAGCTATACTGGATGAGGTAAGAGGTAGACCATCTCTTATATAGGTTCTTTTCACTGGTATTATTCGCAAGCTTTTCACACCTTTTAGGTCTATTTTCTCCCGAATCGAGAGAAGCTGTTGCATATCTCCTGAAACCCTGCATACTATAGCTATGCTGGAATCAGAGGTAACATATAACTCCTTGACTTCCTCAAGTTTCTGAAACTCTTCAGCAACTCTGTTGATTTCATTAGGCTGTGCATCCACTAAAACTATAGCTTCAGGGATATCAAGCATGCTGTGGTCTATGTCAATGGTGAACCTTCTAATTACTCCAAGCTTCTTCAGCCTTTCAACCCGACTTTTGACAGTGGGTACACTGGTCAAACATTGTTTTGCTATGCTACGGAAGGATTTTCTGCTGTTCTCCTGTAGATGAGCCAGTATCCTAACATCTAAGTTGTCAAGCATGTCATCTCCTTGTTTTCACAGCCATTATCATGACCATACCTATTACAAAAAGTATGATACCTGCCCATGTGAAATTGATGGCTGGGATTATTTTTAAGGTTAAAGGTATAACATTACCACCCATTCCTTGAAATATAACATACACATCGCCTATAACATTACCAATACTCATGTCCACCATAGGAAATGTTCCACTTCCAGTATCCCCTCCTTCAAGGTACTCTGCAGCCCCGCTTCCAACCTTCTTATCGTTATGATACACCTCAAGCTCAACCCTCTGAACAATATATTTAGAAGCCTGTTCTGGAATCAGCACAGGGGTACCAAAGGACATTATCCTGCCTGTTATTGTCAGTTCATGATTCATAGGTATGGTGGTGTTTTCCTGCATCATCACCCATATACTGCCTGTGTTATCTGTAAGCTCTACAAGGGTACCATGTCCCTCTACCGTTTTTATATTTGTAACCCTTCCTTTAACCCTAACTACTCTATCTGCGTATGAATCAGGGCTGGATAGTAGCTTGATGATAGAGGTTATGGGTTTCTGTGTCAAGCTATGGATTGAAAAATCCAGAAGCTTTATGCTGTAGCCATTACCTATATCTACGATTTCACCTTTTGCAGTAAGAGGGATGTTTGCCTGCATGCTATTTGTTAAGGTTGAGCTTACAACAGCCCCAAACAGAATAAGAACAACAGCAATATGAACAGAAGCCACACCTGCTGCTTTGATTCTCTGCCTGTTATTAAGGTGGTTTATGAAGTACTGGTAGACAGATACTGCTGCATAGACCAAAGGAGGGAATATGGATATAAGGGAGATTGACCCTATAATCTTATATACTTGGGGCTCACTTACAAAAAAAGGACTGTTGTGGTCAAGTACATAGAAATTTTTTGTTCTTAGGAACATGGTAGCGATAGTTACTGCCCCGACTATGAGCAGGGTTTTTATCTGCTTTGCCTTCTCAGTTTCTTTATAATTAAGACAGAAACCCAGAACAAGAAGCAGTATTAGAGTGAAAGGATAGCTCCACACATTGAAGAAGTTCTTGGTATCAGAAGCAATACCAACCTTTACCCCTTGGTATAACCTAATAACGGTAGGGAATGTGATGCCCCAGAAGGAGATGAATGCAAGCACCACAAACAGGAGTAAAGTCGCATAGAAGATGTTGGTCTTGCTCCAGAAGCTTCGCTCCTCTTCCACAGTATTCTCACCAAGATATCGCCATAGAACTATACCAAAGGTTACAAAAGTAATTATGAGGATTAAGGTTATGAGAAAAGAGCCTGTGGTAGCTTCACCAAAGGCATGCACTGAGTTGAATAGCCCGCTTCTCACAACAAGGGCAGCGTACAGAACCAGAATAAAGGAGATTACAGCAAGCATGGGTGATGCTATAGAAAATATTTTGCTGTTTCTTCTATGAAGGGCTGATGCATGCAGGTAACCAGTCAGCGTGAGCCATGGTACCAGAGATGCGGTTTCTACTGGATCCCACGCCCAGAATCCACCCCATCCAAGCACAAGATACGCCCACACACCTCCTATGGCAATGCCCATACCTAAAAAAAGCCATGTGAAACGAGCCCACTGTCTGCTCATTGCCTCCCATTCCTTATCTCTTGTGATAAGATAAACAACTGCGGAAGCAAAAGGTATTGTCATGGTAGCATAGCCTATAAAAAGCACAGGTGGGTGTACAATCATCCAGAAGTTCACCAGCAATGCATTAAGACCATTACCATCAGCAGGTACAAAACCAGGTGGAATGTTAGGGTATTCGTAGATGGACTTGAAAGGGGTCTGAATCAGGGTGAGTACCACAAGGTATATGCTTATGAGCAGGGTTACAATCTGCATTCTTCTTGCGAGGGGTGTTTTAAGTCCTGTGATATGGGTAAACCATGCTGCTGATATCGATACCACCATCGCCCACAATAAATAGGTGCCTTGCTGCCCTGCCCATACACCTGAAATCTTGTAGATTAAAGGAAGATCCCTGCTTGAGTACTGCCACACATACTCGTAGGTGAAGTTGCTGGTTGCAAAATAATAGGTGATGAGAAGATAGGCAAGTACAAGAAGAGATGCTGTTAAGAAGACCATTGGAGCTATCAGTCTCGATAAAAGGTTTGAACGCTTGCGTTCCTTCAACAACAATCCAAGAAGTGCAACAGTAGCTGTTGCTATGCTTATATAAAGTAGGGTATCTCCTGTATTAAACATTTCACGTTCTCCTTGCTATATCCCTTATTTTAATTATTATAGGAAGGAAACTGTTTGCCTCCACGAAACCTGGAATCCTCTCAATGATATTTCCACTCTTGTCAAGGAAAATAACATAGGGAGGGTAGCTTACCCCGTACTTGTTAGCTGTGGCTCTATCTTCATCTAAATCTATCGCTACAAGTACATAATCATTGGTAAGTATTTTCGTTATCTCAGGATCTGGCAGGGTTTCAGTCTCGAATTTCTCACAGAACTGACACCAGACTGCCCAGAAATATACCATTACGGGTTTATTTTCCTGCTTTGCTATTGTTAGCGCTTTATCTATGGATTTATGCCATACTAGCCCTCCAAGATAAGCGTACTCTGAATCACTGAGCTTAAAATTAGTATAGGCTATGGTTGAGGTTGCATAGGCTATCGCCACTATGACTATAAATGTAGATATTGTTAGCAGTTTTTTTGATTTCATATGGTATTATTGGTTTGACTTGAATATAAGTAATGTGGTTTTAATGTATATATTTTACGATGGATGTAAAATATAAATAGACTCTGGTAGTTTTCTGAAATCAATTATGTTCAAAACTTCTTTAATGGGGATATTTCAGAGACTATAAAAAGAGTAGTAGTTTAGATAGATATGCTTCTGGTTTTAATTTCATGCGCCTCGCTACGCTCGGAAAGTTTTATGGATATAAGCGATTCTTTTTTGGAGCTACTAATAGTTTTTGCTCACTGTGGTTATATCATATAACTATAATCATCAAAGTAAAGCTTGGCGATGCTCTCCGCCTGGAGAATAAGCGTTAGCCTTATGCCAAGAATTTCTACGCATCTTTTTTAATTTTCTTGCCTCTTTTCATTACAGATTATGAAAAACTCCTCCATCTGTCATCTATGGGAAAACATTCGTTGATCCACATAAGTATGTTGTTTTTATAGATTATATTATACTCCCTTGAGAGAACAGGTATATCACCAAAAAAATCCTTTCGCAGGATTCGCATACCTATCATGTCTCTTCTGGTCTCAAGCCTGTGGTTGCGAAGAATTCTTCCTATGGGTATTTTCGCAAGCATGAGGTCGTTTTTTACCTTGGGTGGCATTCTTTTAATGGGTGAAAGCGATTTTGCAAGTACATATACAGTACCTCCAGCATTCAGGGTAACTAAGCGAGTGTTAACCTCGTCTCCTTCTTCAATATCTAAAAGCTTTGCAATGCTTTTAGTTGCTTTCACCACGTATTGCTCTTTTGTTTCCACAGATACAGTTTTCCCTGTCAGAAGTTCGAGAAGAAGGGTGACAGAACCATCTGTACCTGCACAGATACGAAGGGCTAGAGGAATCTCGGGTTTCTTAAGTATATCCCACATTACCCCTCTACATCTTTTTTTAATTTCTTAAGTCTCTCCTTTGTGGTATAGCCAGTTGCATCCTCAAGAAATTTCCTGTAACGCCTGTTGGTATCAAGAATAACCTCATCATCAGCATCTGTAAAGGATTCGGTCTCAACACACAACTTCTTGTTCTCAATCCATACACTCAATCTTTTGAGGGCTCCATAGCATAACGTAAGCTTACCTTTTTCCTCTTTTATATCAGCACTAAAATTTTTCTCCAAGGCATCACGAATTCTTTTCATATCCTTAGAAAAACCTCGTTTGAAGGAATACTCCTGAATAGTATCACCTCTCTAACTTCTTCAGCAATATCTCCCTGACCACTCTTGCATCCGCCCTTCCTTTAGTTTTTTTCATCACCGCTCCCACAATGAAGTTGAGAGCTTTGTGTTTTCCAGCTTTAAAATCAGCCACAGCCTGTGGATTTTCTTGGATTGCCTCTAAAGCTGCTCTTTCTATAACATCCCCTTCCACCTTGAGCAGACCTTTTTCCTTAACAATCTCCTGAGGCGTACCCCCTTTGTCAAGAATCGTTCTGATGATTTCAACAGCACTTTCCTCCGTTATCTTATTATCTGCAAGAAGCTTTAGGATCTCTAACATATGTTCTTTCCTGAATGCATCAATGCCAAGATTGCGGTAGTTCAACTCACCTTTTAAGACATCACATATCCATACCGCTGCAATCTTTGGATCAGCTTTCTTTGCAACCTCCTCATAGAATATCGCAAGTTTAAGCTCAGAGGTTAAGGCTTTGGCATGCTCATCCGTGATACCATACTGTTTTACAAATCTCAATCGTTTTGCGTCAGGTAGCTCAGGTAAGGTTTTTTTAATACCCTCTACCCAGTCCGAGATTTTCATAGGCATGAGATCAGGCTCAGGGAAGTACCTGTAATCTTCTTCTGCTTCCTTTGTTCTCAGGGATACTGTAATCTCTCTTGCTTCATCAAAATGTCGGGTTTCCTGAACAACCTCGCCTCCTCTTCTGAGCACGTTCTTCTGACGTACTATCTCGTAGAGCAATGCTTTTTCAGCACCTTTATGTGAGGAGATATTCTTGATTTCGGTACGCTTTCCTCCTTTGATGGAGATATTGGCATCCACCCTCATGGCACCTTCAAGATTGCCATCGAACACCTCCAAATATTCAAGAATGTTTCGAAGCTTGTCAAGAAACCTGCGAGCCTCTTTTGGACTTCTTATATCTGGCTCAGTTACGATTTCAAGCAGTGCCATACCAGAACGGTTATAATCCACAAGAGTGTAGCTTGAGGTTTCTATACTACCCTGGTGAACAAGTCTTCCTGGGTCTTCTTCCATATGAACCCTTGTTATTCTAACTTTATGCTCACCATCCTCTCCCTCAATAAAGATATGTCCTTTACTTGCAATGGGATAGTCATATTGAGAAATCTGAAATCCTCTGGGAAGGTCTGGATAATAGTAATTCTTACGATAGAACTGAGTATACTCCTCTATCCTGCAGTTCAAAGCAAGCCCAACTTTTATGGCTGCCTCCACAGCTTTCTTGTTTATCATGGGCATTGCCCCAGGTAATCCAAGGCATACTGGGCAGACATGGGTATTCGGGGGGTCGTTGTGGTAGTTTGTGGT
Organism: uncultured Methanosarcinales archaeon; assembly: GCA_964501085.1. GTDB lineage: Archaea > Halobacteriota > Methanosarcinia > Methanosarcinales > Methanoperedenaceae > CAZCRM01. The sequence continues at coordinate 13,215 of CAZCRM010000011.1, forward strand.
ACAACCACAGAACAACTTGGTTTTGAGCTTGTTCAACTGCACATGCACCTCAAGACCGATTTTAACCTCGTGCATCACATACCCCCTGGGGTTTTAAGATGAAAATCTGTGTTCTTCTCATAAGTAAACGCTACTCTCAGAAGGATTGATTCCTCAAAATGCCTGCCTATGATCTGCATTCCTACAGGTAACCCTTCTGAAAAACCACAGGGTATGGAGATGGAAGGCACACCTGCAAGATTCACAGGCACAGTATAAACATCAGCAAGATAGAGCGAAAGAGGGTCGTCGATTTTTTCCCCTATCTTGAAGGCGGGATAGGGCATGGTTGGTGTGATTATTACATCCACATTTTTTAATGCCTGTTCAAAATCCTGTTTTATTAGCGTTCTAACTTTAAGAGCTTTTAGATAATATTTATGCTGATATCCTGCTGACAAAGCGAAAGTGCCCAAGATTATCCTCCGCTTCACCTCATCCCCAAAGCCTTCTCCTCTTACTCTTGAGAAGGTGGTGTGCCAGTCTTTATCCTCTGTTCTAAGACCATACCTCATGCCATCAAATCTCGCAAGGTTGGAGGATGCTTCACTCATGGCTATTATGTAATAGGATGAGAGGGCGTATTTTGTATGGGGCATATTCACTTTCTCCCAGGAAGCTCCCAAGTTCTCAAGGGTATGGATGGCATTCCATACTTCTTCTTCAACTTTTTCATTGCATCCCTCAAAGTACTCTACAGGCACTCCTATTCTTAATTTCTTCACATCCTCTTTAAGCGCTGAAGAATAGTTTGCATCTCTTTTTACTGATGTGGCGTCTTTAGGGTCGTAACCAGCTATAACCTCAAGGAGAAGAGCGATATCCTCAACCCTCTTAGCTATCGGTCCTATCTGCTCAAGCGAGTTGGCATAGGATATCAACCCATATCGTGATACTAAACCATACGTAGGTTTCAACCCTACTACGCCACAGAAAGAAGCAGGACATCGTACAGAACCACCTGTATCAGAACCAAGAGCCACTGGTACCTCTCCACCGGCCACAGCAGCCGCACTTCCACCTGAAGAGCCTCCCGGTACTCTGCTCAGATCCCAGGGATTTCTCGTGGGTCCAAAGAAACTTGTCTCGGTAGAGCTTCCCATAGCAAACTCATCCATGTTGGTCTTTCCTATAATCACAGCACCTGCTTCTTTCAGTCTTTCTATGACATGGGCATCGTAGGGAGGAATATAGCCCATTAGTATCTTTGAGGCACACGTGGTTAGAATACCCTTGGTAGAGATGTTGTCCTTAATAGCAATGGGTATTCCGGTTAATAAACCCTCATGACCTTCTGAATCAATTTTTTTTGCCTGAGAAATAGCATTTTCTTTGGCAAGGGTGATAAATGCATTTAGTTTGCTTGATTCGATTTTCTCTATACATTTATGAACCACTTCCTCACAAGAATCAGACTGGATTTCTTCTTTTAGCTTGAGTATGTTCATATTACATCATCCTCGGTGCTTTGAAGAATCCATCCTGTTTTTTAGGAGCATTAGAGAGAGCTTCTTCCTGCAAAAGGGATTTTGTGGGGTTACCCTCTTTATCATCTCTAAACACGTTGCTCAATGGTAACACATGATATGTAGGCTCAACCCCTTCGGTATCCACCTCATCAAGCTCTCCAAAATAATCAAGCACAGAATTGAGCTTTGGAGTGTATTTTTTCTTTTCATCCTCACTCAACTCAAGACGACACAACCATGTGATATGCTCAAGGTCCTTCTCTGTAATCATAATACTCTCTGCAATCTATATCATAATAAATGCTTGCTTATCGTCCCAGCAACCTGTCAAGCAAACCACGTTTGTACTTAGCATTGCCAATATATATCTTCGCTCCCTGTGTCTTTGAGATTTTACCAACTTTCTCAGCCCTTATAACTCCACCTATGGTATTTCCAATGCTTTTTATCTCTGACGCTATAATCTCCCCTCCAGTCATGGATTTCCCAGTTTCATATCCTGCACTTTTTGCAACGATTCTTCCTTGTCTCATGCAAGTACCAAGCATATCTCCTGCTATCTTGACCTCTATATTGCCTTTATCGAGTTCAAAACCTACATAATCAAGGTTCTCTTTTTCTATCGTAAGAACTTCAGGAAACATATATTCTGCACATATAGAGGTGAGATATCCAAGTACCATTTTCTCATAAGGGCTTGCAGGGGTTGAGTCCATGATGATTCGCTTGATGGCATTGAAATCCTTTGGAGCTACACGCTTGATTTCTTTCTTGCTGATATGTTCAATCTTTGTTATAATATCCTCAAGTTTCATCACTATGCTTTTGTTGCTTGGTGGTTAAACCTTTTTTGCATCGCTACCTTTTTGATAAGAAAATCAATTGAACGCTTATGATTCGCATCCTTGAAGGTACGGTATATATAAACAATGTTGAAGAGTTTCTGAGCAAACTCAGGAGAATAGGGGAGAATAAAAATATGGTTATACAAGCTATGGATGCTGACAAACTGGCTGGAGAGAGGCATGTTAGGTTTGCTGTTGAAAAGGCGATAAACTCCTTTAAAACAGGCAGAAATATCGCAAACGAGCTTTCTAAAGAGATAATGCTGTACGCTGCAGGTACCAGACAAATAAACAAAGCCATGAAACTAGGAATTCATGAAGGAGAGAATAACATTGCTATCGTGGCTGTGGGGGAGAATCCTGATCTTTCTTGTATAAAAATAACACCAAAACCAGTGCTTGAGTACCGTGAATCCAAGAAGGAAGCGCTTATGGAGATTTTCAATATTACAAAGAAAGAGATTGAAGCTGTAGGTGAGGATAAAATACCAGAGCTAGTGCTGGAGAGAGTTGCCTTAGTGGATGTGATTAAATAGCTCTAAATTAAGATTTCTGGTTGTGGATATGGGCTATTGACAAAATTCCCAAAAAATGCAGTAACCATTTTTTTAGTAATTGGCAAACATGCCTTATGCTTGCGATTTTCAATAATTTGCCCAGATTTCTAAATATCCTACGCTCATCTCCACATTTCATGCGCCTCGCTACGCTCGGAAAGTTATATGGATATGAGCGATATCCTATTCTAAAGCAAAAATATAAATTTACAGGATGACTAACTCCTTCCAACTTCAGGAGGAATAGAGATATGGGATTTGTTAATCTCATTAAACTGTTATGGAGCGACTGGTTACTACCAATGCTGGAATCTATGCCTGCAATATTGTGGAATGCAGGTGATGGTATTCAGACTGCTGGAGAAGAGGCCATTAAAGTCAGCCATATTATCAATGGAGAGGGTAATGCTTATCCAAACATCACTGAGATAATTGATACGCTAACAAATATTATCAACGACTGTAACGGAATAATCATGAATGCATCTACGCTTATTGAGAATGCTGGGAATGCGATTGGTAATGTCAATGTTCAAGTTCCCACGCTTACGCCTCAATTCACCAATATCCTTAATATCAAAGTGGTAACAGGAGTTAAGCTTGAGTTCAGTGAGATCAAGCCTTTTGGTGACGTTGCAAGTGAGTTACAGAGGGGTGTCAATGAGCTGAATAATATTAGTGGTAAATTACAAGATACTACTTTATCTCTTTCCAATCTTAAGAATGCACTGGAAGATACAGGTAATAACCTTGCTACATTGGGAGCGAAACTTAAAGATAGTGGGATAGCATTGAAACAACTTGCTGGAAATCAGCAGAATCTGAGATGAGGGTATGAACGAAAGAATAAAGCTCTTCGGAATATGTGGAAGTCCAAGAAAAGCCTCAACAGATTATATCGTGCAAGAAGCTCTAAGATACGCCTCTGAGAAATATTCTGCAGAGACGAGATACTTCTCCGTCATGGGAAAGAGAATCAACTTCTGCATTCATTGTGATTACTGTTTGAAGAAAAAAGGTTGTGTTCACAACGATGACATGCAGGAGGTGTATGAAAATCTACGATGGGCTGATGCATTGATAATAGGAACACCAGTGTATCAAGGTATGGTGAGTGCACAGACTAAAGCGATAATGGATAGATGCAGGGCAATTGCAGCCCAGAATATAAATTTCCTGAAGAATAAGCCGGGTGCGGCAATCGCAGTTGGAGGGGATAGAATAGGTGGTCAGGAACCATCTATACAAGCTATACTTAACTTCTATATTCTCAACCTAGCCATACCTGTGGGTGGAGGTAGCTTTGGAGCTAACTTAGGGTGTAGCATATGGTCAAGGGATAAGGGCGCAGAAGGTGCCAGAGAAGACGAGGAAGGGTTAAGAAGTATGCGTATGACCGTAAAAAGGTTAATGGAAACTGCTTTGATGATGAAGAGGCTATAAAATGCTCAGAATCGCATGGGGAATCACAGGGTGTGGAGACAAACTCAAGGAAAGCATAAACATTATGAAAGAGGTTTCGAGAGAGTACGATTTAAAGGTGGATGTGTACCTCTCCAAGGCTGGAGAGATGGTGGTAAAATGGTATCGTTTGTTTGATGATTTAAAGGCTTGCTTCTCTAAGGTTATGGTGGAAAAATCGCCAAATGTCCCTTTTCTGGCAGGGAAGCTCCAGATAGGTAAATACGACCTCTTTATAATCTCTCCCTCCACTTCCAATACCGTAGCGAAGATTGCATCAGGTATCTCAGACACCTTACTAACCAATGCAGCTGCTCAAGCTATGAAGGTAAAGCTCCCTGTATATATCTATCCGGCTGACCAAGAAAGAGGTGAAGTCATCACTGATCTACCTGATGGTAAAAAACTAAAGCTGAGCATGAGGGATATAGATATAGATGCTGTGGAAAAGCTTAGAAGAATGCCTGGTATTACGGTGCTCAAACATCCTGATGAAATAAGAGATGTTATAAAAAAGCATATTAAACATGATTCGACTGGGTAAAATAGGTTTTGCTAACTGTGATTTTCCCTACTATGCCTTAGAGCACGGTAAAATCTATGCAAACAATATCAAGATTACTGAGGCGCATCCTGTTGAGCTTGCACGAATGCTGTTTGAGGACAAGCTTGATATCACCCCTATCTCCTCGATCATGTATGGGAAATGTAAAGATTTGATCATATTGCCTCATCTCTCCATAACCTCCAATGATTTCACAAAGAGCGTGTTGATATGCTCAGATGGATGCCTTGAGCTTTCAGAGCTTGATGGAAAAACACTCTGCATCCCAGAAACTACAGCAAGCTCTGCCACACTGATAAAAATCATACTATGGCTCAAAGGTATTAAAGCTGAGTTCAGGCAGTGCAGAGGTAGTGATATTAACGATATGCTCAAAAAAGGGGATGCTGCTCTTCTTATAGGAGATAGCGCCATTCATGCCATTGGAAAATATCATATTATCGCAGACCTCGGAAACGAGTGGAAGAAGTTGACAGGTAAAAAAATGGTGTATGCGTTATGGGTTGTGAAGTCAAAGTTTGCTGAAAAGCATCCAGATAAAGTAAAATACGTTCTTGATATTCTTCTTAAATCAAAGGAATATGCATACAGGAATCTTGGTGAAATTGCAGACATCATAGGCAGGAAAAAAGGCATCGATATAGGTTTTATGCGGGATTATTTCCATACCCTGAATTTTGACCTGGATAAGGAAGGCATAGAGAGTCTTGAACTCTATTTCAAATATGCAAAACTTCTCGGAATCATAGGTGACGTAACTCTAAAATTCTTTAACCTGTAATTACTAACCTAACCCGTACATATCCTTCAATCCATGCCCTGTTGCCAGAACTATAGTAGTGCCTTCAAACTTCTTTTTCATAACACCTGCATAGGCAACCGCTCCACTTGGCTCAACAAAGATGCCGTTCCTCGCAAGCTTATCCCGTGCATTAATAACCTCCTTGTCAGAAACCCTGAGAGCTTCGCCTCCACTATCCCTTATTGCTTTCAGGGCTGCAAGACCATCGATGGGATCACCGCATGCTATGGCAGTGGCTATGGTTTCAG
>CAZCRM010000012.1:0-18415 GCA_964501085.1 uncultured Methanosarcinales archaeon
ATTGTAAACTCTATCTCACTAATGTAGTTACGATATCTGAAAGCTTTAATAGTGCATAAGCTTTCTAAACTCTTTAGTTGTTACAAGTTTACATACTACTGTCTTGGTAGCCTACATTAATCATATATGTCATTAGTAAAACTTAACTGAGGTGAGAAAGGCGGCATTCCTAGGTCTCCTGCCAAGAATTATGAATATAGCATCTTAATATTATCTCTTTAGTATTCTTCTCACAAGCAATATTTTTATTTCGCTACCACTAGGTAGATATATTATGATAATAATTACAATCATAAATAAAAATCGAAAGATTTAATTTCAATACTTATTTTCAAGCAGCAACATGAATGGTAAGAGCATTTATATAGTAGTCACTATAGTTGTAGCAGCACTTGGTTTAGGTATTACAGCGTATTTGGCAATGGCTACTGGACATGTGACAGTTTCTACCGAGAAAATAAGTCTCAGTCAATCAAGCTATAGTATAAAAATGAATGCAAGTTCTGTGTACACAAAGAACATCACAGTAAGCACAAGCTCAGATAATGTAAACGTAGAAATTAAAGTCCTGCCAGGAGACTACTCAACTGCCAAAGCATGGGGGGATGATTTTGTGGCATTCGCAAGCCCATCAAAAGTTAAGCTTTCAAAAGGCAATAATGCTGAAATCACAATCATACACTATGCAGAGAAAGAGGGCAATTACTTGGTGAAAGTTATTGCAGAAAGCTAAGCTTCTCTGGCTAGTGGCATTCGCAACTTACGGGATTGGAGACTCCTTAACAACATACTTTAACCTTGTTGAAGGATGTATAGAGCTGAATCCGCTAGTGACACGACATACAATTGTCCCTCTTAAAATTCTAGTATTTTTTACATTATTTTTTATTTATCTAAAAACTAGGAAAATCTTTATACCAGCACTACTAATAATTCTTGGCATAACAGCAACATTACACAACTTTTTGTTAATTTTCTGTTGAATTATACATACGAGCTTTACACTTATTTTTGACCAATTAAGGCTCTTCTGTAATTATTAGCTTTGGTAGGAATATGAAGTATCTAACTCACATAAAATCCGCAAGTCCTTTCTGCTTAACTTTATGATTCTCAAACAGAGATTTCATCTCAAGCTCAAGCAGTTCAAGCCTTTGTTTTGTGTAGTTACTTATATCATACTCATTTGCGATTCGAAGAGAGGTTTCAAGATACTTTCTCACAGACCCTTCATGCACAGTGAGTACGAGGTTTCCTCCACACCTAGTACAATTCCCTTTGAGAGGAGGACGCCTATATTTGGCATTGCATTTGGTACACCTCACCTTCTGTTTTGAGAACGATCTTAGATTACCTATGAGGTCAGGTAAAAAATGGGAATTTATAACCCTTTCAGCAACATCCTTAGCGTCCACAGCTCTTATCTTCCTGGCAAGATCAAGCTGAGCATCCATTTTCTCAATCATAGTACCTAAGGTTTTATATGCACTGTTTTTAGGTCCCATGGCTATATCTGAAGTGTCGTGGGTGAAACCAAACCCCTCATACTGCTCCTGTTTTCCCAGTCTTCCGCTCACGGTATCCATGAGCTTAAGAATCTCCTTTGGATTTTTATAATGAAGTGTTGCCTCGTAAAAATCAAGAGGATACTCAAAGGATACATCAATATTATGTGCCTCCTTATCTATTTCATTTGGATCAATGCGAGAGGTAAGAACAAGAGGCGCATCCATCTGCCCACCCCTCTTATCAGGAAGATATGCATGTGAAAAGTTCAAAAGAGCGTCCATGAGTAGCATCACACAGTCCTCATCCCCATCACAGTTTCTTCGTTTTGCAGCATGGAAGAAGGGATGTGCATATCCTACCGAGGCAGAGGTGAAACCTATTATACGCCCTAAGACACCTGCAGAGGTGTGAGGAGCGAGCCCTATCACCAGCTTTCCGATAAGGTCATGAATATTCTTAAGGTTGTAATAGGATTCTACTTTATAATACTTTGTTAAAAGATCATCTATAAACCTTGAGGTTTTTAACAGATACTCTGCACAGTCCTTAGATATAACAATATCCTGTACCCTGAGTTCAAGTATTTGCTCCTCATGAGTTAATCTCTCTCCATAGATATCTTTTTCATACCCAAGCTCTCTGAGTTTCTTTACAGAAACCTCAATCTCCCTGGGTCTGAAATGAGTTAAGGGTAGATCAGAGAGATCATATCTCACGGTACCGTCTTTGAATACCACAACACCGTGCTTAGCACGGAGTAAACCTTTTTCCAAGGGTTCAGGAGTCTTGTTTTTTGATGTAAGCCCAATCACCCCCTTTATATTCTCAACATCATCTTTCTCACCAATATTGTTCAGAGCATTCTGATACTCTGACCTGAAATCAATATCCATCTCAACAACTGATGAGGTCTCCTTATTGCATCTTGGACATCTATCTTTATCTGTTTCAACACCACAAGAAGGGCATCTAAACAGTAGTTGAGTAAGACCCCCACAGGTGCATCTGCTCTTGAAGGTACGTTTTCTGCATGATAGGCATATGCGCTCACCAACCTGCACCTTTATTATCCCAACCTTCTCTTTCTGATACGTTCTGAAATCGTTAACCTCAGCATGCTCTTTTGCATTCTGAAGCAACCTTCTCCTCCCACCTGCCTCACCCACTGGAAAGAGCACATGGGGTGCAGGTTTCATCTGGCGTTTGTCAGATTTCTCAGGTCTTCCCATCCTTGCTCCTATTCTTATAGGAGCACGTTTTCTTATGGTGATCCCACTCACCCTGGTAACAAACGCCATGATATCCTGCTCTACCTTTTCCCATTTCTTCCTCAGATTCCTATCAAGACCAAGACACCTCATTAAAGCCAGAGGTTCTCGGATGATAATCTTGCCCTCCCTCACAGCATGAGGTACCAGGAGTTTCTCAAGAATCTCTTTTATTTCTTTATCTAAAGGGATGCTTAGCTTTTCAGAGTAGCTTGCTTTATCCTGAATATAATCCGCAAGCTTGGCATATTCTTCTGGAGTAATATCATGCCAGAGATAGGTGTATTTGGGATGCAGGGGCACTTTATAGGTATCTGATAGATAGAGAGCGGTTTTTTCATCTATATCTCTAAGATCATCTTCTATAGCTGTTTTTTCTTTAAGTTCTTTAACCCACCACTCATAGCAGTATGAGGAAGGTATCAATGGATGATTATTCTCAAGAAAATCCCCATAGTTTATCAGAATCTCACCAGCATCAAGTATAGTTTGTATCGAGGGTATGAGCTTCTTTGCCTCTTCCACATCATCAATACGAAGAACATCGCCATTAATCAACCTCACAGTCGGACCCTCAATGCTGTCCACTGGAGCGATGCCTGCTGCCTTGCCAGGTCTTTCTATCTTTAGTTGCGTACCTGGTGCGATGAAGCTGGACATAATCATCATGGTGGCTGGGTTAATACCTGCAGCAGCAAAACCTGTATTTCTTCCTCTACCGTATCGTAGCCTGAATCCGCCAGGTCTTGAGGGATAGGAAAACACAGGTCTGCCTGCGATAAGGTCCTGAAGATACTTGTCCTTGGGTTTGAGTTTGATTGAGGAATCCTCATTAACCGTGAAGGTGAACTTATCCAGCCATTCCCATCCATCAAGTCTGAGTTTATCCACATGCTGTTTCAATTTTGGGGCTTTAAGAGCTATTCCCTCTGCAATTACTAATGCCATCCCTCCCCGTATTCTGTTTGTTTCTATACGCTCAAGGTCGCGTCTTCCCTCAACCTCCACCTCTTCTGTGGGCTCACCATCTATGCAGATAGGGCAATTATTAACTATAAGACGTATCTCGTCCTCGGTAGGAAGGTACTGGAGATTAGCCACTCTTCGATACGCTGTAATCTCCTCTACATAACGTTCCACCTCCTCAGGTCTTGGAATAAAGCGATTTATTCCAAGATTCCTGCGCACATAATCTGCTACAAGTACTGATAATGCCTGAGCAGTACCTCCAGCGCTTCGTATAGGGCCTGCGTAGTATATTCTGATGTATTCAGAGCCATCATCGTTCTTTGCAAGGTCTATTCTGGCAATACCTTCTATGGGAGCAGCCACAACACCTTCAGTTAGTGTGGCTACAGCCACTCTGACCGCTGCCTCAATAGCATCCCTTTTGGATTCAAATGTCTTGATCTTTCCATTCGCCACCTCCTTACCAATCTGCAAAGCAGCTTCTTCTCTACTCATAATATTCTCAAGCTCCCTGAGTCTTTCAGCCACGCCCTCAACGCCGATGAGTTTCTCAACCCTTTCAGCTAAATCCTTTGCAACAGGTATTTCAATAGTTGGTGAAGGGTCTGCTCCCTTAGAACGGGCACGGTTTGCAAGTTCTATGGCTCTATTTAACTCAGACTCAAGACCATTAAAATAATCAAGTATAGCCTTACTTGCTGTGAATTTCATAACCCTCTTGTTTTACCTGCATAAGATAAAGATTGTTATCCCTTAGATAAACTTAATATACCCTTATTACCCATAGTAATATGATGTTTCTGCCCACACCTGAGGATATGAAAAGAATCAGGCATGAACTGGGTTTAACACAGCATGAGCTTGCTTCCCGTGCAGGAGTAAGCCAACCCCTCATTGCACGTATTGAAGCTGGTGATGTTGACCCAAGACTTTCCACCCTGCGCAAGATATTCAATGCCTTTAATACTGCCAGAAAAGAAAAGGTTGAGGTCAGAAAAATCATGCATACCCCGGTGATACACACAAGCTCAGACAAACCCATAGAAGAGGCTGCAAGAATCATGGAAGAATATGGTTTCTCCCAGCTTCCTGTTATTGATAAAGGTGTACCGGTAGGCAGTATCTCCACTGATCAGATTGTGCATTCCATCACAGGTAAGGATATTAAAAAAGTATCTCATCTCCCTGTCAAGGTTATCATGGGTGAGTCTTTCCCGACTGTATCGCCATCCACAGATGCCAACACAGTTTCAGGCATTCTTGAGCATCATTCTGCTGTGCTTGTGGTCGAAGAGGGAAAAGTGGTAGGTGTGGTAACAAAACATGATATCATGAAGATGCTGCGGGGTAAACCCTAAATACTGATAAAAATAATATGCTACTATCGCGTTGATAGGTCCTTGCGGGAGAACGGCAATGCCATTCCATGACCGTACAGACAACCCCAATGCGTTACATAATGCCTGGCACAGGGGTTACAGTAACTGACAACGGCATAAGCCAGTGGATGATGTGCTGAGTTGGTGTCGGGCTACAGTATATCTCCATCATCTGTATGTTCTTCTATAATAGGCTCAAGCATGAAATATTTCTCCACATACTTCTTGAGTTCCTCATCAGAGATGCTTGAAACACGTTGTTCCTTATCATACAGCTTCTGAATATCAGCATGTATAGCCTTTATTCTCGGGTCATGCTTGTCAATCTTTATATCCACATGCATTAACTCATGCAAGGTTTCCTCAACCTTATAGCGTACAACCTCAAGTCCTGATGAATCACCTATTAGAATCTGCCTCTTTCCTCCTACAACCTCTGGTGGGTAGGGTTCATAGGTGAAGGGGTTCTTTATCACCCCTGCTGTGTGAATTCCGCTCTCATGAGCGAAGATATTCTTTCCCACAACCGACTTGTTGCGAGGTATTCTTATTCCAATCTCACTCTCAATATATCTTGCCAACTCGGTTATAGGCTTCAGGTTGTACTTCTGAAAACCTTCTACCCTCTGTATAAGAAACAGAGCGATCTTCTCAAGCTCGGCATTCCCTGCTCTCTCTCCTATGCCAAGAAAGGTCAGACTTGACCAGTTTGCGCCATACCAGTATCCTGCGAGTGAACAGGATACTGATAACCCGAAATCATCATGGATATGGGTCTCTATATTCTTAGCCCCTATCTCCCTGAGCCTCCGAACAAGATAGGGTATTCCATATGGTTCGCCCACCTCAGCAAAAGGCACGCTATAACCTAAAGTATCACATATTCTTATAGTACATTCAGGGTCTATCTCAAGAAGTTTCTTTACAAGAGGGAATACAAAACCTTCATTATCTGCTCTGGTCATGTCCTCTAAATGCGCCCTGGTGCGCAGTCCATGATCCACTGCATACTGTAAGGCATCAAGATATTTCTTTTCTGCCTCTTCACGTCCTGACAGACTCATCTTGTCAAGGATATGGGAGTCTGAGACTGACATCAATATGCCTGTTTCTTTTATACCATCCATATCGATTACAAAATCAATATCCTTGGGATTTGCCCTTGCCCAACCTGTGACTTCTGGGTATTCATAGCCTCTATCCAACATCTCTCGTGCAGCTTCTCTGTCACGCTCATGATACAGGAAGGTTTCAAGCTTTTCAATCCCAATCTGATGTAAGGATTCGAATATCTTAAGCCTGTGCTTTTTTTTTATCACCACGCCAGGCATCTGGGAGCCGTCTCTTATAGTACTGTCGCTGATGAACACTTCCTGCCCTAAGGGAAGCTTGATTTTGGGTAAATCCTCATATGACCTATATACCTTCATTGGTTGAGTCATAGCCATCACCTCAATATATTACTTATGATTTTATTGCACTGACAATTTCCTCTATTTTTTCCCTGATATCCTCTACCTCTTCAACAATAGTGCCTGTGACTATCATATCCGCACCAGCTTTTATTCTTTCCCTGGCGGTTTTTCTATCACGAATACCTCCACCTACAATCACCTTGTTTGTCACAACATTTCTTTTCACAGCGGTTATCATCTCAGCAGGTACTGGTTTATCTGCACCTGAACCAGCCTCAAGATAGATATAATGCATTCCAAGATATTTTGCTGCAAGAGCATATGCAACAGCTATCTCTGGTTTATCTCTCGGTATTAAGCGAGCGTCTCCTATCCATCCTGCAGTACCACCTGGTTCAATTACAAGATATGCCATGGATATCGCCTCAATGCCGTGTTTGTGAACAAGTGGAGCACCTATTGCCTGGTTAGTGATGATATAATTAATATCTCTTGAGTTAAGAAGACTCATGAAGAATACAGCATCTGCATACTCACTCAGTGCACCTGCATTGGCTGGGAACAGGATGACTGGAAGATTACAGCTTGATTTCACAGCCTTTACAGTATCGTTCAGAGCAACACCCATAGCTCCAGTTGAGCCACCTATCATTATGGCGTCTGTGCCCCCTCTGGCAGCCTCTATCGCGATTCTACCCGCTACCTCTGGACGCTGGGAGTCAGGGTCAATAAGGGTGAGATGAACCGCACCTTCTTCTTCTACAACCCTATTAAGACGCTCCTCTACGCTCATATTCATACTCCACAATAGGTCTATCCCTGCTCCAAAAAGGTGCCTGTCTTCACTGAATTACCTTCTGGAAAGACCATATCTCGACGTAGCATGTATCTATTAAACTCCAGCATTATCTGAAAATGTTTTCATTATAACTTAATAATCATCCATGATGGAGTGTACCACATATATATTTTATTCCATCATGTGCAATGGAGAAAGAATGCCTAATTAAATAGGCGAAAATTTTAAATCAGAAGTAGGATATTCGAAAGTACTGAAACCACAAAAAACCTTATTATCCATTACATCTATATTATAAGTAGACGCCAAGGTGGCGGAATGGCTACGCAATCGCCTGCAGAGCGATGTTATTCCGGTTCGAATCCGGACCTTGGCTTGTATTATTGAGTTTTTAAGTTTGTCATTAATCATGCTTCATCTAAGAGGTGGTATTGAAGTCGCAGCAGGTTCCATACTTTTTGGTTTAATAGGCATATTTGTTAAGCTTATTATGAATATGCCTCTTGAATCCATAATCTTCTACCGCCTGCTTTTTGGTACAGCATGTATAGTGCTTTATCTTTTATGTTGCGGGGATATTCATGAGATAAAACCAAAGGAAAAAAAGAAAATCCTTATGCTTCTGGGCATATTCCAGGCAGGAGCCATGCTTTCTTATTTTTCTGCAATAACCTACACCAGTGTCTCTGTTGCTGTGTTTCTTTTGTACACCGCGCCTATGTATGTCATACTACTCTCGCCACTGGTGTTAAAGGAGAACATCTCAATGCAGAGTCTTTCTGCTCTTGCACTTTCAATAGCAGGAGTTATCCTTGTGGCACAACCACAACAGATATTCCATGAAGTGTTTACAAATGTGATTGGGACTCTCGCAGGAATACTCTCAGGAATCTTCTATGCATTGATGATTCTCACCTCACGATTCCTGAGACATTATTATACAGGGATTGCTCAGGCATGCTGGGCATTCATCATCGCTATGGTAGTATTTTTCCCTTATGCTGAGGTTTCTTCTGACATACTCTACACCAACCTGCATCTCCTCATCCTCTTTGGACTTCTTCCCACCGCAGGAGGTGCGGTACTCTATCTCAATGGTTTGCGTTTTATCAAAGCCCAGAATGCCAGTGTGATCGGACTGATAGAACCTATCAGCGCTGTGCTGTTTGCCTTCCTAATACTGAAAGAAGTCATATCAACCACCACTCTTGTGGGAGGAGGGTTGATATTATGCGGTGCTGTACTTGCAGGCAGAGAAAATGCACTTCAGACTACACAGAAATAGCTTAGTCAAGGCATCAGGAATAAACTTTAAATACTCCAACACAAATATAAGTATGCTAATTTTCTCATTTTTTAGGGATGAGGTATCTAATATGGATAACATGGAATACAAAGGAACTACTACAATCGGATTAGTCTGTGATAGTGGAGTGATTCTAGCCTCTGAGAAAAGAGCAACAATGGGGCACTTTATTGCAAGCAAGGATGCAAAGAAGGTGTACCAGATTGATGACCTTGTAGCTATGACCACAGCAGGATCGGTAGGAGATGCCCAGAGGCTTGTAAAATGGATGCAGGTGGAAGCAAAGCTGTACAAAATGCGTAGGGAAGAGCCCATGACTGTAAAGGGGATAGTAACACTACTATCGAATATATTAAACAGTTACAGATATTATCCATACTTTGTTCAGCTTCTTGTAGGTGGCATTGATAAACATGGACCCACTATTTACTCTCTTGACGCCCTTGGTGGAATCATCGAGGAAAAAAAGGCTGTAGCCACTGGGTCAGGTTCGCCCATCGCCTATGGTGTGCTTGAAGACAGGTATAGAGAAAAGATGCCAGTGGATGAGGGTGTTGAACTGGCTGTACGGGCTTTACATAATGCCATGAAGCGAGATTCTGCATCAGGTGATGGGATTACCGTGGTAAAAATTACTCCTGAAGGTTATACAGAGGTAGAAGACGCTGAAATCAAAAAATTACTTGAAACGTTTACATAAACTCCTAAGAACACGATGACGGTTGAAGAAGTACTGAACGAATTAAAACAGAAAATAAGAGCACGACTCCCCCCTGACATAACCATATCTAACGTGGATTTTGAGGGGCCTGAGCTTGTCATATATACTGAAGAGCCAAGAAAGCTGGCAGATAATGGCGACCTTGTGAAGAATCTTGCAAAAGAGCTGAGAAAGCGTCTTGTGGTCAGACCTGATCCAAAGGTGCTTGTATCGCCTGAAGAAGCCATAACTGCGATTTCAAAAATAGTTCCTCCAGAATCTGGTGTCACAAGCCATTATTTTGATACTGATACTGGAGAAGTAGTGATAGAAGCTGAGAAACCAGGGCTTGTGATAGGCAGACATGGAGAAACCCTTCGTGAAATTACCAAGGCAATCGGCTGGACTCCAAAGGTGGTTCGCACACCACCCATGAAATCCACAACTGTGAACAATATTCGTCAGCTAATGCGTGCAAGCAAGGATGAGCGCAAGACAATATTGAAAACCATCGGCAGAAAAATACATCGAGGGGTATCATCCAGGGATAAATGGGTAAGGCTGACAACCTTGGGCGCTTGTCGTGAAGTAGGAAGAAGCTGTTTCTTACTGTCCACACCAGAAACCAGAGTGATGATTGACTGTGGGGTTTCGGTAAATGGAGATGAAAACGGCACCCCTTATCTCTATGTTCCTGAGGTACATCCCATAAGCCAGATAGATGCAGTGGTTCTCACCCATGCCCATCTTGACCATGTAGGTCTTGTACCTCTGCTCTACAAGTATGGATATAATGGGCCAATATATTGCACACCTCCCACTCGTGACCTGATGGCACTACTACAACTTGACTACATAGATGTGGCTGCCCGTGAAGGAAGAAAAATCCCCTACGAATCTGCCATGATACGTGAGGCTCTCAAGCACACCATAACTCTGGATTATGGCGAAGTTACTGATATAGGACCTGATATGAAACTCACATTCCACAATGCAGGACACATTCTTGGTTCTTCTATAGCTCATTTCCATGTGGGAGATGGACTATATAATATAGCCTTCACAGGAGATTATAAGTATGAGAGAACACGTCTCTTTGATCCAGCTGTAAACGATTTCCCCCGTGTGGAGACTGTGGTAATGGAGGCTACCTATGGTGGGTCGAGGGATATACAGCCTTCAAGAAAAGAGGCTGAACGAAATCTGCAGCGTATAACAAAGGAAACCCTTCAAAATAAGGGATGCGTGCTCATTCCCACGTTTGCTGTTGGAAGAAGCCAGGAAGTCATGATTGTGTTTGAAGAGGCTATTCGTAAAGGAATAATCGACGATGTACCTATTTATCTGGATGGAATGATCTACGAGGCAACAGCTATTCATACCACCCATCCAGAGTATCTCAATAATGACCTCAGGAACAAGATCTTCCATCAGGGAATGAATCCCTTCCTTTCAGATTGTTTTGTTCAGGTAGATTCCAAAGAAAGGCGGGAGAGAATCATCGATGATAGGGAGCCGTGTATAGTTCTTGCAACCTCTGGTATGCTTAATGGCGGTCCAGTCATGGAGTATCTCAAAGCTTTTGGGCCTGAGGAAAAGAATACCCTAATCTTCGTGGGTTACCAAGCTGAAGGTACGCTTGGCAGAAGGATTCAGAAGGGATGGAAGGAGATACCCATGCGTGCGCCTGGAGGGAAGACTGAAACCATTAAAATCAATATGCGCATAGAAACTGTGGATGGATTCTCAGGTCATTCTGATAGAAGCCAGCTCATGCAGTACATCAGAAAAATGAGACCAAAACCTGAGTTTGTCATCACTCAGCATGGAGATAATAAAAATTGCATTGAGCTAGCAAGCTCAATATACCGAAAGTACAGGATAGAAACCCGTGCTCCCCTTAATCTTGAAACCATTAGGCTAATTTAATGTGTGGCATAGTAGGGGTTGTGGGGAAGGATGGGGTTACAAAGGTTACTGAGATGCTTGAAGTCATCAAGCATCGTGGACCTGATGGCTCAGGCATATATTCTTCTGGTGAAATAACTATTGGCAGTGTTCAGCTCAGGCTCACAGGCAATTCTCCTCAACCCCTCTCAAACAAAGGCACCCTTGTCTACAATGGAGAGATTTATAACTTTAAGGAGATAGCAGAGAGCTTAAATCTCACAACAGACTCAGACACACATGTTCTTCTAAATCTAATTGAAGCTATAGGAGTTGAGAATGCTGTTAAACAGATTGATGGAGATTATGCATTCGCTTATCTTGTAGATAAAAAGCTCTACCTTGCAAGAGATTTAGTGGGTGTGAAGCCCCTTTATTACTGTAATGATAATGGTTTTGCCTTTGCCTCTGAGAAAAAGGCATTGCTAAGAATAGGAGCTAAGGAGATACATTCCCTCAAACCAGGGCATGTTATGGTATATGAGGAAGATAAAGTTACAGAGAAAAAGATGTGTGATTTTTGTGCAGGTGAAAAGATATATAATGAAGGCATAGCCTCAGCTATGCTTTATAAAAAAATACAGCATGCTGTGAAAAAACGCATCTTTGAGCCCTGTGCCATTGCATTCTCAGGAGGTCTTGATAGCTCTTTTATCGCTGCTCTGTGCCCTGAGGCAGAGTTATACTGTGCTGGGTTAGAAAATTCACATGATTTAATACAAGCAAAGAAAGCAGCTAAGCTTCTGGGGCTTTCTGAAAAGCTTCATCTTCTCACCCTTACCTTAGAAGAGGTGGAGCAAGCCATACCCTATGTTATGAAAGCAGTTGAATCCAGTGATGTTATGAAGATAGGCATAGCTATGCCGTTATTTTTTGTATCTAAGGAAGCGCATGATGATGGTATTCGCGTGATGCTTTCTGGTCAGGGTGCAGATGAGCTGTTTGCAGGCTATAAACGATACGAAGACATGAAACCTAAGGAGCTTGAGCTTGCTCTTATTAATGATCTACGCAACATTGCAGAGAATAACCTTGAAAGGGATGATGCAACAGCAATGGCGAACAGCGTTGAACTCAGGCTACCCTATCTTGATAAAGAAGTTGTATCATTAGCTCTACACATTGCACCTGAACTTAAGATACGCAATAAAGTACGGAAGTACATACTGCGAATTTCAGCTTTGCATACCCTGCATAAGGAGCTTGTGTGGAAAGAAAAGAAAGCAGCCCAGTATAGTAGTGGTATGTACTTAGCTTTCAAGAAGATTGCAAGAAAGAATGGCTACGTTGGCAAAGGAGGCGTTTGGAGGTATATGCAATCCCTGTATAGAACTATAGTTTGAATTGCTTGGCATAGCATTATGCTGTTATCAAAGCTGTATGAATGGAATCTAAAAAGGATGATAAAGAAGTATGCTCCTCCTGAGCATATCGTTCTAGCTCTTGCAGAAACTGATTTGCTTGCGGATAAAAATTTTGAAAAACTTAAGTCAATTGTTTCTTTATGTAGCGAGATGGGAGTACATACTCTGACGGTGTATATAAGCATAATTGAGGTTGATGCTGAGCTAAGTAAGAAAATATGTAGTAAGTTATCAGAAGAAATACCATCTAAGCTTGTGGATATCACCTCCAACATTCATGTGATTACAAGGGATGAAAAGGAATTAAAGCAGTTGGGGAATGAGGGTATGAGGGTGAATATCTCCTTGGGATTCAGTGGAAGGTATGAACTTACAAGAGCGATAAGAGAAATAATGAAAAAAGTAGAGAAGGGTGTTATTGATCCAGAAGACATTAATGAAAACACCATTGAATCCCATTTGTTATTTAAATCTGAACCAGACCTTGTGATACGTGCAGGGGGTAAGCGATTGACAGATTTTCTTATCTGGCAGTCGGTATATTCCGAGCTTTATTTTACAGATGTGAACTGGGCAGAGTTCAGAACAGTGGATTTTTTAAGGGCATTGCGTGATTTTCAGAAACGGCAGAGGAGGTATGGAAAATAGCTACCATTTTATCAGATTGTTCATAACTACGTTATGGTATGTGAGGTCATGAAGTATGCCTATGATCTCATCCTTAGGAATCTTTATGAATCGTTTTGAAATGCGAATAACGTCTTCCACCTCTACCTTACCATAGTAACTCAGTAATCTCACAACCCGCATGATGATATTCCTCCGTCTCTCATGTTCCCTTCGTTGATATGTTCGGATAGCTCTAAGAAAATCGATTCGTCTGAACTCAGGCCAGTAAGGAGCGCAGAAATATGCAGCGCACTCGTTTCCATTCGCCTGCCAGGGAAGAAAGTTGGACAATCGTTCATTTCCCCCTGTTCTGATAATAAGATCAACATAAGGTATGGCTACATTTGAGGTGTACAGATGACTTGCTATGGTTTCCTCGTTAATATCATTTAGAGAAAGCTCTCCTTTTTTTATCTTCATTGCCATTGTGCGTGTGGCATCCACAATCTCCTGCCTTCCACCATAGGCAAGTGCAACATTCAGATACACCCCATCATAATTCTTTGTTATCTCCTCAGCACGTTTAGCAGCTTCCCTTAACGATGAAGGAAGAAGCTCTATGTTTCCAAGCACCCTAACCCTCATACGCCGTTTATGGGTACGCTCATCCTCACATATGCTATCAAACTTTATGCCTATTAGCTCGAATAGCCGTTTTTTCTCCTCCTCAGATCTTGCAAAATTCTCTGTTGAAAAAGCATAGACTGTGAGCTGTTTTATACCGAGATCAAAACTCCAGTCAAGCACCTTTTCAGTGGTATCCGCTCCTTTGAAATGTCCATAATACTCCGTAAGCCCATATTTCTTTGCAAACCTTCTGTTACCATCCATGATTATTGCAACATGGGATGGAAGAGGATTTTCCTTTATCTCCTCGGTGAGTAAAGATTCATAACTTTCATAAATTAAAGTTTTCAAGAAACTCACAGTATCCCTCAACCCCTCTAACAGTATAATTAATATTAAAAATTATCCTCATGAATACCTATTTGTTTCAGGATTTTCTGTGCGGTTTTTGTTCCTATGAGTTTAGCAATAGCATGAGGATGAGATGTTCTTAGCGATTCAATATCTCTGAATCCTGCATTGTATAACCTTCTTGCTCTCACCCTACCTATGCCCTTTATCTTAATAAGTTCAAGAAGCTCTGAATTCACTCCATACTCTAAGCGTTTGGCCAATTCCTTAGCTTTTACTGCTACTGTTTTATTCTGTAAGCTTCCAAGCTCAGCCATGGAATGCATCAACCACCTCGTTGTCTCTGCCAGTGTTCTTATATCCCCCTCACCAATTCCATATTTCTTGACAATATCTTCTTCTTTCTCCTCGTTTATCCAGTCAAGCATGACACATGCGGTCTTCACCCATGAAAGGAAGAATTCATAGTTTATGTTTTGCTCAGGTATATGAACAAACTCATGACTATGCTCAATAACGAAATCCTTCAACCATTCATAATCCTTTGAGCGAAGATATAATGGGCGGATATCAGGCGTACTGCATACAAGGTGAAGTAGAGTAAGATCATAATAAATCCCTTGTTCCTCCATACTTTGCATACCCTCGAGTATTATGGATGCTGATAAGGGGTCTATGTAGAGACGTGATACCATTTTACCAAGAGCGGTTGCCTGCAAACCTTGCTTATCCATTACCATCTTCTTTTTGATGAGAAACTCCACAACCTTTTCAATAACCTCTTTTAACATCTCTGCTTCCTGCTGGTATGAATAGAAGGTATTTCTCATGAACTCAAGCAGTTCATTCATACTTCCTGCAAAATCTGAGGCTATTGTTGAGAGGATGTGGGTTCGTAGCGCATTTTCTGTACCAAGCTTGGAGTATATATCCTCAACATCTGCAAGCACATATCCCTGCATGAGTTCCTTAAATTCCTTATCACTTTTTGCAATGAGTATTGCCTCACCGTAAGGGTCAAGCCCTGGTCTTCCAGCCCTGCCTGCCATCTGTTTGTATTCAAGCACTGGAATGGGAATCATACCATAATTAACATCATATCGTCTGTATCCTTTGATGATAACCCTTCGTGCCGGGAGGTTGAGCCCTGCTGCAAGAGTTGGTGTGGCAACAACAACCTTTATTATACCTTTCCTGAAGCCTTCCTCGATAATTCTACGTTGCTCTAAGGTAAGACCTGCATGATGAAAGGCACATCCCTTTTCTACGCATACAGCAAGCTTCTTTGCAGTTTCTACTTCGCTTGTATCTTCAATATCTGAAGCAAAGGTTTTAAGCTCTTGATTGTTTTCATCAACATACTTAGAGATGCGTGAAGCTAAAGATTCAGCATTTCTTCTTGAGTTCTCGAAAACAAGA
Organism: uncultured Methanosarcinales archaeon; assembly: GCA_964501085.1. Lineage (GTDB taxonomy): Archaea > Halobacteriota > Methanosarcinia > Methanosarcinales > Methanoperedenaceae > CAZCRM01. Next base: position 15,663 of record CAZCRM010000012.1, read on the forward strand.
CACTGTCCTCCTTCCATAAGGGTATCCATAACAAGAGCTATGGTGCTGTCTTTGTACTTGTTCCTTACCTCACGTTTTCCATTGACGAAGTGTATTGTTTTTCCTAAAAGTACGCCCTCTTTTAACTCGATGGGACGCCACTGACTTACAACCACCTCAGCTTTTAACCATTTTGCTATCTCTTCTGCATTTCCTATGGTTGCTGAAAGTGCAATAATCTGTGGATTACGCTTACGCATCAGTTTTGCAAGTACAATCTCAAGGGTTGGTCCTCTCTCAGGCGAATCGATAAGATGAATCTCATCAGCAACAACTACTGTTATCTTATCCATCCAGTGAGTTCTGTTGCGTAGCAGAGAATCCACCTTTTCAGAGGTAGCGACAATGATATCATATTTTCCGAGCCATTCTTCACTTGAATCAAAATCTCCAGTTGAAATACCTGTTGATACTCCTTTACCCTCACTTTTTTTTATGCTTTCAAACCTGCGAAAGCTCTCGTATTTCTCAGATGCCAATGCCTTTAGAGGTACAATATATAGTGCTTTTCCACCATCTTCGAGTATAGACTTAAGCATGGCAAGCTCTGCCAATAGAGTTTTTCCAGAGGCCGTGGGTATGGATATAACTAGGTTTTTATTTTCAAGCAGTCCAGCTTTAACAGCCTTAGCTTGAGGAGGATAGAGCTTGGTAATGCCTGAATTGCTGTAGAATCTAAGAATCTCTTGATGTAACTCAAGGTCTGAGAGCTTCATATTGTGTTAAAGGGAAAGAGTGGTTAAAAAGGGTTTGTAGCAGAGAGAATATTCACCAAGCTTGGGCGAAGCTACGAAAAAGAGTAATAGTAATATGCATTTCTTGATTTTAATTTTATCAGGAGCTTCGCTCGGAATCTAAGTTTAAAGTTATTCTGATGCAACATGGGCGTTGTCATTTTTTGAGTTATCATTTCATTTCCGATGACTTAAGGAGATGAGCGTGGTTCTTTTACTCATTGTTTAGGCTGGGGAAGCGGAATATCAATGCATTACCTACTTGAAGAGATGGAAGCAAAAGCAGAGTATAGGATTTTCAGATAATATAACATTATTTGCTATTGCCAATAATAAGAAGGATTCTTCAGAAAGTCAGAGTTTATAATAAGTGAATAGAAATTAGAAAAGCAAAAATAGGCTTAAGCTAAGGTTTTGATGCATGATGCGATAATCCAGATAAGGGCAGAACGAGAAATCACAGAGAATGAGATTATATCACTCCATAACATTATTGAGAGGTATAAAGGAGGGAGTGAGTATTACATATATGATGCCAAGAATGGCTTTGACATTTATGTTTCCTCGGTAAATACAGCAAGGCATATCGCATCAAAGATATTGAAGGTACTTGGTGGTTCTAAGAAAGAGAGTGCAAAGTATCTCAGGGTAGAAAATGGAAGAGCAATCTACAGATTCACACTAAGGATAAAACTGCCAGAAACCCCTTCAAAGGCAAGGTATGGTTTTTAAGAGAAAAATCATAATTTATATCAACAGGTAGAGGATGGAGTGATGAGCCACTGGCTGTGCACCCTGAACCGAGAAAACTTTGAGGTTGTCAAGAGCAAGAAGATATGGAGTGATCAGGGTGGTGGAAGTAATGAAGAATGTTCTTGACATATTGGAGGGTTAATAGGTGAATAAAGATCAAAGAATCCTAATAGAAGGTTCAGTTATTAAAGCCCCCTTCTGGCCAGAGCCTGTTAAGATTGAAAAGGTAGAAGATCTTGGTGATTACATCAGAATTGTTGGAGCGACGATAAACAGCAACACGTATATTGATAGTTTAATTCCTAAAGGGGATTTCGATAAAATCGAGGCATTCAGCATTATAACTGATTTCCTGGCCAATGCAGAAGATGTTTTTCTGGCTTTGGAAGCATATCGCTTTAAGCTTGCCTCTCTTTTTGATCCTCTTCTAGCCATGAATGTCTCAAGGGTTGATCCTCTCCCACATCAGATTGAAGTGGTATATGACTATGTTTTGAAGTTACCACGAATTAGATTTTTGATTGCCGATGATCCGGGAGCTGGAAAGACGATTATGGCTGGTCTGATTATTAAGGAGTTGAAGCTCAGAGGACTGGTTAGAAGAATTCTTATTGTCGTGCCTGGACATCTCAAAGACCAGTGGAGGAGAGAACTGAAAGAAAAATTCTCTGAAGCATTTGTTGTTATCGACAGGGGAATGGTAGATGCTCACTATGGCGAAAATATCTGGGAAAAAGAGGCTCAGATTATCGCATCCATAGATTTTTTAAAGCAGGAAACAATTCTGCCAGCCCTTGAAAGTGTTCACTGGGATTTCGTTATTGTTGATGAAGCTCACAAAATGGCTGCTTACCGATATGGTGATAAACTGGAAAAGACGGCAAGATATAAACTTGGAGAGGTTTTGTCAAAAACAACAGAACATCTACTATTTCTAACGGCAACGCCTCACAAGGGTGATCCAGAAAACTTCAGACTTTTCCTTGATTTACTCGAACCTGGTTTTTTCTATTCAACTGAGATGCTTGAAGAGTCTATAAGAAGTAGAGACAATCCTCTTTTCACCAGAAGGCTTAAGGAGGACTTAAAAGATTTTGATGGCAGACCTCTTTTCCTGCCAAGGCACGTTAAAACAATAAAATTCAACATAACTGATGAGGAAAAAAGATTGTACAACTTGCTCTCGGAATACGTTATTACTCAATACAACAAAGCCCTACAGAGTGA
>CAZCRM010000013.1:0-18018 GCA_964501085.1 uncultured Methanosarcinales archaeon
GTACCCGTCGTAGGCTAGTAGGTACGTTACACCCACTACAACCTGATAGGCCGCGGACCCATCCTTGGGCGCCGTAGCTTTGAGCCAAAGCGCATTCCAGCCACTTTGACCTATCCGGTATTAGTCCCAGTTTCCCGGGGTTATCCCGGTCCCAAGGGTAGGTTGTCCACGTGTTACTGAGCATTACGCCGAGGGCTTGCCCCTCTCGACTCGCATGGCTTAGTCGGACCCCGATAGCAGTAGCCTCTGGCAGGATCAACCAGAATTGTCGGGGGAAGGTTAATTGCTCTATCGATTGGAATTAACCGAACTGCTATGCTTACGTCAGACAGGACTCTGCGTTCCTGTCTCCATTTCATGTATCATGGCTGGAATACAGCTCATCATATCCGGGTTATCCCCAATGATCCGAGCCGACGCCTAATGCCATGAAATAAATGTCATCATTACCCTGTGTAATCTGTATAAATATACATTCATCATTTATAACCTTTTCCCCCGCATACTGCTTCAGTATGCGAGTTCACTATAAAAAGATGTATTACCTAAGTACAACTCCACCTTATATAAGGCTTGTGGATTTTCTGATTCCGTATAGTTTTAAGGAAAAAATTGAGAACAACACGAAAAAATTTTAAACTGTAATAGAGATGTTCTACTGTTTTATACGAATTTTTTGAGATTAAGATGGAACAACGATAACCTTTAATGAATGCTTTGCTTCTCCGGCTATATCAAAGCCCTTTTGGATATCCTCCAACCTTACCCTATGTGTTATCATATCCTTAACATTGATTTTTTTATCCTTTATCAATTCCAATGCTTGCTCCAAATCATAAGGTGCAGCACCATAGCTTGCCACAATACTAAGCTCATCTCTCCAGAATTTCTCATTGGGTATGCAGATATTGTTGTAAGGTATGGCAAATAACATTATTATTCCTTTTCTATCTATGTACTTAAATGCCTGTTCAAAAGCAGACATTGCACTTGTGCACATGATTATTCTATCTGCTTTTATATCCATATCCTCGCTAGCATGAAATACCTCATCTGCCCCGAATTCCTTTGCTTTCTTCAACCTATAATCCACAATATCAGTAGCTATAACCCTTGCCTTTTTGAGTTTTGCCATCTGTATATTCAGCAGACCCGAAACACCTGAACCCATAACCAGAACGTGCTGTTCTTCTTTAACGTTGATTATCCTCTGTGCTCTTACCACACAGGCAAGAGGTTCAATCATTGTTCCTTCTTCATACGAAACACTTTCAGGCAGTACATAGGTGCCATTCTCAACATTTATTTTTGGAACCCTAACAAACTCACTAAAACCCCCTGGGTCGTAATTGCCTTTATGCAGGGTTTCACATGCGGTATGATTGCCTGAAAGACAGTATTTGCATTCATTGCATGGGACATGATGACTTACAAAAACTCTCTGACCTATGCTGAACCTATCAGATTTAGATTCGACAATCTCCCCGGTCATCTCATGACCCAGTACTCTGGGCGCTTTCTTGATTCGATACCATTCCATGAGATCAGTTCCGCAGATGCCAGAGGCTTTTACCCTAACTAAGATTTCCCCATCTTTTATCTTAGGGATAGGTCTCTCCTCTATCCTGATATCTTTATTGCTGTAATATACAGCGGTTTTCATCTAACTTTTCTCTTTTTCATAGATTTCATAAGCCTCTTTTGGAGAGAGACCATCATGAACAATAGCTCTTATCGCCTTTATCATGCCAACAGGGCTGTCGCTCTGAAAGATGTTTCTGCCCATATCCACCCCAACTGCTCCTTCCGAAACCGCATTATATGCCATCTGCAGAGCTTCCATCTCTGGTTTCTTTTTACCGCCTGCTATAACCACTGGCACATTGCCACATGCCTCAACAACCTTAGCAAAATTCTCAGTATAGTAGGTTTTGATCATGTGCGCTCCCATCTCCACACAGATTCTGGAGGCTAAGCCCAAATATCTAGCATCACGATTCATATCCTTTCCTACAGCGGTCACTGCCAGAACAGGAATACCGTATTTTTCTCCTTCATCCACGATTCTTGAGAGGTTATTTATTGTCTGTTTTTCATACTCTCCACCAATATATACAGAACATGTGATTGCTGAGGCGTTTATTCGTATGGCATCCTCTATGGATGTAGTTATAATCTCGTTGGATAGTTCCTTCAAAATGCTCTGACCACCTGAGACCCGTAGGATTATAGGTATCTCTACCTCAGGGTTGATCCAGTTCCTGAGAGCACCTCTGGTTATCATCAGAGCATCAGCATATGGCAGTAATGGTTCTACAGTTTTGCCAAGATTCACTAACCCAGTGGTAGGGCCCTGAAAATAACCATGATCCACAGCCAGCATAACACAGCGCTTAGTCTTAGGTTTGATTATTCGTGAAATTCTGTTCTTCATTCCCCAATCCATTTTAATTACCTCCTTAAATTTTAATTACCTCCTTAATTACCTCCTTTTCTTTCTCTAATCAAGAGATAGCCTTTGTTGATCAGCCAGTGATGGAATTCATATGTGGTATGCAAACAATGTTTCTGGCAAATCTCCCTTAACTCATTGTAGTCTGTTGACCCCTCCTTCTTTTTATTCATCATCATCTGAACGGGACATTTAACATCGTTGCAATATTCTCTTCTTTGATATTCCACAAATCCCTCGATTTTCACAATCTAAGAGATGACTCAGGATATTTTTAAAACTTACTGTAAATCAGTGCTACACAGTATTTATTACTTCCTTAAAATATTCTATTGTTTGTTTTAATCCCTGCTCCAACGAAACCTTTGGCTCCCAGTTGAGAATAGCTTTTGCTCTTGAAATATCAGGTCTTCTTTGTTTTGGGTCATCTATGGGTAAAGGTTTAAAACTGATCTTGGATTTGCTTCCAGTAATTTTGAGAATGATCTTTGCAAACTCAAGTATGGTATACTCCTCTGGATTGCCAATATTTACAGGCTCAACATAGTCAGACATCATCAGCCTGTAGATTCCCTCAATCTCATCACTTACATAGCAGAAACTTCTTGTCTGTGACCCATCACCATATACTGTTAGGTCCTCACCACGCAGTGCCTGAGCTATGAAATTTGGTACCACCCTGCCATCATCCAAGCGCATTCTTGGTCCATAGGTGTTAAAAATCCGCACAATACGAGTATCCACGCCATGGTATCGATGATACGCCATGGTCATTGCCTCAGCAAATCGCTTTGCCTCATCATAAACCCCACGAGGACCAATAGGGTTCACATTACCCCAATACGTCTCAGGCTGTGGATTCACCAGTGGATTTCCGTAGACCTCTGAGGTGGAGGCAAGCATGAACCGGGCACCCTTCGCCTTTGCAAGCCCCAGCATGTTATGCGTGCCCAAAGCGCCCACTTTCAACGTCTGAATCGGAAGACGTGTGTAGTCCACAGGGCTGGCAGGACTTGCAAAATGAAACACAAAATCCACATCCTCGTCGATATACAGAGGCTTTGTGACATCATGCTTGAGGTAAGTAAAATCCGAAGATGTTATGTGCTCTAGGTTTTCTAACGTGCCAGTCAACAGGTTATCAACACAGATCACTCGATGACCTTTCGCTAAGAGGTAATCACACAGGTGACTGCCAATAAAACCAGCGCCACCGGTTACAATAGACGTAGGTTTTGACATTAATTCACCTCAGGAAGTACAAAAACTCTTATTATATATCTATTACACGCTTATGCAGTATCTTTCACTCTTTTTCAGTGCTTCTCCCCCTTACGAAATGAAACATGATAATATTCGGAAGCCATCGACTTCCTCACCTTTCGTTTGCCCAAGTTTGTCAAAGGTGGACTTCGCATAGTTGAATACGTTATCCGTAATATTAAGGAAAAGCTTTTGAGTAGTCCTAAAAATAGTCCTAAAGATGCAATTCAGGAATTGCGTCAGCAAGGTGTTTACATTGTACAGTAACCTTTAATATATCACTTACAATTATAGAATGAGGTATGAGGTGTTATACTGAAAAAGGGAATTGATAATAACCAGGAGGAAGAGGTCACTAGGGTTCGTCTGCCAAAAAAGGAAGCAAATGAGGTACTTGCTACTGTTGAAACACTGCTGGGTGCCAATAAAATGCGGGTAAGATGCATGGATGGGGTGGTGAGGATTGCCCGAATTCCTGGTAAGATCAAGAAGAAGGTATGGATTAGGGAAGGAGATGTGGTGATTGTAGTTCCTTGGCATTTTCAGAATGAAAAGGCAGATATTGTCTGGAAATATAATCCACCACAGGTGAACTGGCTTGAACGTAAGGGATTTTTGAAGTAATATGGTCAGCGAGAAGAAACTCCGCAGAATGGATGAGAAGATTGATGAGTTTCGTATGCGTATCAGAGATTCTACAGAAAGAGAGGTTTTTGATGATGTCTTTGATACCCCCACACTTCTAGCACTCTATGAGCTTTCCAGAAAGGGCTATATCGAAGCCTTTGGTGGTTGTGTCAGCACTGGAAAAGAAGCCAATATTTTTCATGCCATCTCTAAAAAAGAAGAAGAAATTGCTGTCAAGATATACCTTATCACAACTGCAAACTTTAATGCAATGAAAGACTACATTCTGGGAGACCCCAGATTTGCTGGAATCAAACCCTCAAAAAAGGATATAATCTTTGCATGGGCACAGAAGGAATTCAAGAATCTGAGGAGGGCTGAGCATGCAGGGGTGAGGGTACCCAAACCATATATTGTAAAAAGAAATATATTGTTGATGGAATTCATAGGAAAAGAGGGCATTCCCATGCCTTTATTGAGGGATATAACACTTACTAAAGAAGAGGCAGAACATATTCTGAAAAGGATTGTTGAGTTCATACGTTTGTTGTATATAAAAGGAAAGCTGGTGCATGCAGACCTGAGTGAGTACAATATCTTGGTGGATGTTGATGATATGGAGCCTGTGATTATAGATATGGGGCAATCGGTAACAACTGAACATTTCAATGCAGATACCTTCTTAAAACGGGATATCTACAATATATTGCGTTTCTTTAAAAAATTGGATATTAAGATAAACGAGGACGAGATAATTTCGAGTATAAAAGAGGAAGCAAATTGATACTCAAGATACCCCATGACAGGATAGCAGTGCTCATCGGGCATAAGGGTAGTACTAAAAAGCTTATCGAAGAAAAATCAACAGCTAAGCTTGAGATCGACAGTCATGATGGTACTGTTGAAATCATAGAGCCAAAAGACCCTGTTAAAGGGTTACGTGCAGTTGAGGTTATCCAAGCGATTGCCCGTGGTTTCAGCCCAGAGAAGGCAATTCGGCTTTTTGATGACGATTATCTTATCTATGATATCATCGACCTATCAAGCATTGCAAGAACAGAAAAAGACCTCAAGCGCATAAAAGGAAGAATCATTGGCAGGGATGGAAAAACCCGTAGTATTTTTGAGAACCTCACCAATGTTTTGATCTCTGTGTATGGCAAAACCGTATCCTTAATCGGCTATCCTGAACAGGTTGCAGTAGCACGGGCAGGCATAGACATGCTTTTAAAAGGCTCACCCCACGCCCCTGTGTACAAGTTCCTCGAGAAGAAACGACAGGAGTTAAAGCTCAAAGAGTTCAATAAATAAGAATGCGTGCAGGCAGACTTCCATAGAGTATGTTCATTCTTTTTTCTGCCTCACCCATATACTTCTCAAATAACGGCGATGCGGTCAAAACCACAAGCTTATTCCATTCTCTTTCATACTTCTTCAGATTTCTTGCAAAATCCTTATAAAAATTCTCAATCTTTCTTGGATTTCCCAATCGTATACCATAGGGTGGGTTTGAGATTATAATATCATAATCAAGAGCAATCCTGCGTGCATCATTGCAGAAAAACTCAACCTTAACACCAGCCTTTTCAGCATTCTTCTTTGCCCCCTGAATGTGCTTTCTGCTGATATCACAACCATATATCCTGAGAGGCTCTTCCTTAATCTCTGCTTTTTGATGCATATCTAAAAATTTTTTTGTATCAAGAAAAGAAAGTCTCAGCATAGCTGTATTTTTTCTGTTTGTTAACCCGTAGGCGAATCTGGCAGCCTCTATAGGTATGGTACCTGACCCACATGTTGGGTCAATCAAGCTTTCACTTGCTTTCCATCCAGCAATCTTAACCAGTGAAAAAGAGATTACAGGTTTTAGGGAGGCTGGATGCTGATAAACTCTGTAATTCCTTCTTGATAGACTATGGTCTCCTGTTGTATCAATTCCCAATCTAAGGGTATTATCACACACCTCTGCTCTGAAGATAACATCTGGCTTTTCAAGATTTACCTTTAACCTTGCACCTTTTTCCCTGAAAGAATCAATAATTGCCTGTCCTGTTGCAGAAGCCAAATCATGCGAGGTAAAGTTCTGTTTTTTATCAATCCTCTCAGCTCTTACCGCAAAAGATTGATGAACCTCAATAAAATCAGAGAAATCTATCTCCCTAATTTTTCTGTAAATATCCTCGAGATTATCAAATTCTGTCTCCAAAAGCAAAAGAATGACTCTATATATAGTACGTGCATGAATGCTGAGCTTGAAGAGATCTTCTTGGGTGCAGTTTAACCTTAGCATGCCTGAACGAACTTTTTCAGCTTCTTTATTAATCAGTTCTTTAATCTCTTCCTTACTAACATCTTCAATACCAGGTGTGGTGGTTACCAGTAACTCCATTATAGTCTGTTTCCAAAAATCTCCTTACACACCTCTTCCACTTTTTCCCTGAACTCTTTCTGGGAAAAACCCATCATTGCAGAGGCAAACATGGCTCCACCAGCCCCCACCCCCTCCTTTACATCACCTTTTTCATACATCTTAAGACCTTTGAGCTTAGAACTTCCAAAGCCTGGGTCAGCAATAAACGCTTGACAACCTAATTTTACTATCATCTCCTTAAAATTGGCAGTAGAATCGTTGGCAACATAGCTTGTTGTAGCTATGCAGATATCTTTCTCAATCCCGAGAGCTTTAATAAACGCAAGCACACTCACCATTTGCGTACCTCCTGCAAGCACCACCTTTGTTTCAAGTCCATCCACAAGCCCAGCAACCGCAGGAATCATTGGGTCTCCAAGACACTCAACTGCTTTAAAGGGCTGGTTTCTTAAACTCCCGAAAGAAATGCCAGCGTTCCTCATTCCTTCATTTATTACCTTATCCTTAAGCTCAAGTGGATTCTCTGGAAAACTACTTGACACTCTACCATTGTAACCCAGTGCTTTCATCACACCCATAGCGGTTGTGGTACCACCTGGCACGCTTTCCCCGATAATCACGAGATCAGAGAGTTTTCCTATGTTTTTTCCAAGTATCTTGGCTTTTTTATAGATATCCAGGGCATTCTCCACTGCTTGAGCTTTCCTGATATCTCTGCCTGGCTGAGCATCGATATCTATAGTAGGTATCTTTGGTTTGATGCGTAACCCTGAGTTTATAAACATACAAGGTATACCAGTGAGTAGTATCGAAGCTCTCGTCAGCACAGCAGGTGTTGGGGTACCTGAGGGAGTCATTGCAGGTTCATTCAGGCTTATTGTACTGCCTGTTTCAACAAGCTCAGCATCCGCAGCAGGGGTATAGTCTGTGAGCTCAGGAGACTTTCCTGCTGCTGATATATTGGGTATTTTCGCAGTCTCTGTACTGGCAAGAACACATATGAATAAAGGTTTTTCAGGTTTGAAATCAGGAGTGGGGTGAACCCACATGGTTAAACACCTGATGCCTCGATATGCATGGAGGAAGGAGCTTTAACCACATTTCCTATCTTTGCACCTATCAGAGTATTAATTCCTTTTTCTGATGCGATATCCACAATCCTCTGGGTTATCACTCCATCAAATACCACACCTCTAACATTGCTGTTAGATTCTTTCAATGCACTGGCGAGGTCACGAACAGGTACTTCACGCATAACATTATTGCTATCATCAAGCAAACGTGCTGTGAGGGTGCCGTTCAGCTCCTCCATATGTTTCCTGAATACGTCCTTCTTCTCAATTTCCTTTTTATGGGCTACCTCTTCTGTTTCTTCTATTTCCTCTCCACCTTTTCTTGCCAGCTTCTTCCTTGTCGCCTCTGTAATTGCAAGTTTTCTCTTTTTGCTTACATGATAATAGTCTAACGCCTGTTCAACAGGTATCTTCTGTCGTAGCGCTTTAATGATCTCTTTATGAACAAGCTCTTCCACACTCTTGCCATCAGGAGCTCTGGCGATATAATCAATATCCGCAACTTGTAGAAGTTCTTTTATTATCAGTTCTCCTCCTCTATCACCATCGGTAAACGCTGTGCAGGTTTTTTTCTTACATAGGTCTATGATAGATTGAGGAATATTCGTTCCTCCCACTGCTATGGCGTTCTTGATGCCGTATTTCAGAAGATTCAGCACATCTGCTCTTCCCTCAACTATTAGTATAGCATCAGAATCCAGAACATTTGGTCCCATTGGAAGGTTCTCTTTGCCATAGGTGGTGAGTTCCTCTACTCTTAGAGACTGCCTGACCTCATCTGTGATTTCCTGACTTTCAGGTACATTTTCATCGAACATCTCGGTAATGATACGTTTTGCCCTCTCAACGATTTGTTTTCGTTTCGAGGATCTAACATCTTCTATTCTTGTTACGGTGATGGTGGCGGTACATGGACCTATCCTGTCAATGGTTTCAAGACTGGCTGCAAGCACTGCTGTCTCAACCTTATCAAGACTTGAAGGTATCTCTATGGTTCCTGTAGATTTGCCCATGTTTGATTTGATATTAACCTCTAACCTACCGATTCTCCCGCTTTTCTGCAGTTCTCTCAGGTCAAGGTCACTACCTATTAAACCCTCTGTCTGTCCGAATATCGCTCCGATAACATCAGGACGTTCTATTACTCCTTCTGCTTTTATCTTTGCATGAATTACGTATTTTATAGTATCTGAGTTTTGCATATGTACCCTCCCGCTGAAAAGTAGTTAGAAAAGGCTCCAGTATGGAATAAATCTGTATTTTATCTTCTGAACTACCCAGATTATTTTGCTGTACATTCCACACTGGAAATGATAATCTTTAAGTATATTTACCCTCTACTACACTACCTTTCTTTGGTGAGTTGGATAAATTTTAATTTATAGTACTTATATTGAATTACTATGAACCTACTCCCCAATAACAGGGAGTTTCCCAGTTCATCCACCAGAACTTACCAGACTGCTTTCTCAGCCGATCTGGCAGAGGTTCTAATGTCGAGGGCTTAACTTCACTGGGACAGCCCTACATACATAAATATGACCAAACAATATATAAGATTATCGGCTCTCATCTCCACGCTTATGCATGCAGACTTAGCAACAACTAAAAGTCATTTCATGTAGTCTATAAGCTGACCTTCTTCCCATCCACGAATATATTGGGTTTTGTTATAATAGCATCGATGTGAATGCCTGCCACAACATCTCCTCCTATGGTACTGCTATCCCCAAGACCAACATGAATGGTACCCATAACCTTTTCATCCTCAAGAGAGTTACCTCTTATTATTGCATTGGGATTCATCCCAAAACCGAGCTCTGCTATGTTATAAGCCTGCCTCCCAACCCCTTCAAGCGATGCTATAAGCTCTTTAGCTTTATTTCCTTTTATTTCGCAGACATACCGTTGCCTAACAGACATTCTTACTGGCGATGCAAGCATTCCAATCCCGCTTATGCTACCATCCACCACAAGCTCTCCTTCAGCATTCTTGGGAGCAACATACACCTCTCCACCAGGAAGATTGGTGCAACACCCTGCGGTATTGCATAATCCTGTATCAGCCAACCATTTGCATCCCTGAACATCAAAGGTAATATCTGTACCAATCTCGGTGGTTATTCTAATCTCTTTTGCTGAACTGAGCTTAGATAGAGCCTTCAGAACAAGTCTGCTAACCTTTTCATAATCAGCGGTCATACCTCCTGAGAGCATCATCTCCTCTGTTATACCAGGCATTGTAGCTATACGTGCTCTACAACAGCATTTTATCCTTGCCTTTGTATGGGTTAGGGAAACGCTGGTTGGTGCAAGCACCACATCCACATTATTCATAGCTTTAGCTATAGCAGTAGGTGGCTCTATGCCTGAGTGTGCACGAGGAAGCATCTTGACAAGCATCACCTCACATCCCATCTCTGAGGCAACATCAAAAAGGGCTTCACCTATCAAGGGTGAAGTTGCGGTATCACTTATTATAAGTACGTTTTCTCCAGGCTTCACCCCCATGCATGTTTGTAGAATCTTTCTGGCAGTTTGTAGAATCTCTTGCTTATGCATGTTTTATTATTTTGATTTCAGGCAAAATCTCATGCGTTACGCAATAATAACCAGGACATCTCTCCTTAGCAATTTCATTCAGTCTATTGAGCTCTTCCATGCTTGCGTCAGTCTCGATAATCATTTCCCATTTGAGATGCTCAAGAATGGGGTTCTGAGAGACACCAAAAGCCCTTGTAAGGTCCATGTTCGCAGTAGCCTTTATCCTGAAGCTTTTGAGAATAATTCCTTCCACTGCTGCCCATTTGGCAAAGGTGGCAGCATAACAGGCTATTAAACCATAGATGCAGTACTGCACAGGGTTAGGTGCTGTACCTCCCCCACCCAAGATGAGAGTCTCATCAGATTGTAGAATAAAATCTCCTCCTTTTTCTGTTTTTATCTTTGCCTCAAATTGTGGCCCACCTTTGCCAATCCTCCATTCACCTTCGATTTTCATTGTTTTTTTAGCGGTGGCAGGATCTTTTCTTGCATTTTCAATCGTTTTCTTGAACTTATCCACATCTACCCTATTTATTATCATTTTTACACCTTTTTTATTCAAACACCAAAACCTTATTAGTTGATTCGGCTATATAAGTATAGGAGGTCTACCTATCTGCCTGCAATGAACATACTTGTGGTAACTGGACGACTGGCAGAAGGCGTGGTAAGAAGAAAAGTAAAGAACAAAGCTGAGGTTCTTGTGCTTGATATTGAAATTGCAGCTTTCATCACCCCATCTCTTCTTCGTGGTAATATTCCTGATAAGAGCTATGACCTTATATTGGTTCCAGGGCTTGTTTCAGGAGATTTTTCAGCCCTTGAAAAAGAACTTAATATACCCATACGTCTTGGTCCAAAACACGCTGCTGACCTTGATTTTGTGCTTTCCTTTGCAGAAGAGATTACCTTTTCCAGAGAAATTCCTGCATGCGAGCTACTCAAGGAAAAAAAGCGAAGAGATGCATTTGAAAGGGTATCAGAACTTGAACAGAAATCAAAAGCAGATTTTACCCTAAAACACCTTAAGATAGGTGGAAACTCGAGAATGAAGGTGATGGCTGAGATCGTGGATGCTGGACATATGGATAATCAAAGTTTAATCAATAAAATTCATTATTTTGAATATATTGGAGCTGATATCATCGACCTTGGCTTATCCCTGGATACCACACCACAAGAGACAAGAGCAGCGGTAGAAACCGCCATCTCAGCTACTCAGCTTCCTATCAGTATAGACACCACTGACCCAGACCTCATCAATGTTGCTGTTAATTTGGGCGTAGATATGGTGCTAAGCTTGAACTCTGAGAATATGCGTGATGTTAATGTTAAACATGCTGCTGTGGTGGTGATTCCTGATCAAAATGATATTGATAGCCTATTCCAAAATATTGAGTTAGCCAGAAAATATGGAATAACTAAAATCATAGCCGACCCAGTGCTTGAACCTGTAGGAAAGTTGGTGGATTCCATGCATAGATATCATGAATTCAGAAAACGGGATAGATCTATGCCATTATTCTTTGGAGTGGGTAATGTCACAGAACTCATAGATGCAGATTCCATAGGTATCAATGCTCTGCTTGCTGGCATTGCCATGGAACTCAACGCAAGTATATTGTTCACCCCAGACTTCAGTCACAAAACGTATAATGGAGTGAGCGAACTAAAAACCGCATCCATGATGATGATGCTTGCAAAACAGCGAGAAACCCCTCCCAAAGATTTGGGAATTGACTTACTCGTGGTAAAGGAGAAAAGGAGAAGGGAATTCGGCACTCTTTCAGGTGATTACATACAAGCTAAAAGTAGTGAAGAATGGCATCTTGATCCTGCTGGATGCTTTAGGATTGAAATCACTCAAGAAGAAATACAGGATGGAAGCTATATTCCTGCAAAAATCGTGGCAGAAAATAAGAAAAATAATATATCAATAGCTGGAGATACAGCAAAAGAGGTGATGGACACCATTCTCAGACTTGGACTGGTTTCGCGCCTTGATCATGCAGCCTATCTGGGAAGAGAGCTTATGAAGGCTGAGCTTGCTTTGAAATTCAAAAGGAGTTATTCACAGGATGATGAATTTTGATGTGATAAAGTCATTGCATGATAGCGAAATCTCAGAGATACTTGAACGTGCTTTAAGTAACGAGGTTTTGGGTATAAAAGAAGGAGTTATGTTAATAGAAAGTCATGATCTTATCCTGCTGGGTGCAGCAGCAGATACGTTGAGGGAAAGAAGCACTGGAAATCTTGTTACTTTTGTGGTGGACAGGAATATCAACTACACCAATGTTTGCTCCTCAAAATGCAAATTCTGCGCCTTTTATAGAGACGCAGATTCAAAAGAAGCGTATGTTCTTCCCATAGAAGAGATTATTAAAAAGGTAGAGCAGGCTGTAAAACTCGGAGCAACACAGATTCTGCTTCAGGGTGGATTGAACCCTGATATCTCCATTGAATACTATGAAGATATGCTGAGAGAGGTTAAGAGACGATTCAATGTTCATATGCATGCCTTCTCTCCACCTGAGATCGTGCATATCTCAAAATTATATGGTGCAGGAATAAAAGAAACCCTTGCACGTTTACGAGATGCTGGGCTTGATTCCATACCAGGTGGAGGTGCAGAGATTCTTGATGATGATGTCAGGAGAAAGATCTCGCCTTATAAGATCAGGTGGAAACAATGGCAGGAGGTGATGCTCACCGCTCACTCTCTTGGCATACCTACTACAGCTACCATGGTCTTCGGACATGTTGAGACCTCGAAAGAAATCATCAAACATATCATCAGAATACGCAATATGCAAAAGAAATATCATGGCTTTACAGCCTTTATTCCATGGAGCTTTCAGGAAGGTAATACCAAGCTTAGAGGAAAAGCAACAGGTGTAGATTACCTTAAAATAATAGCGATCTCCAGAATTCTTCTTCATGGATTCATTAAAAATATTCAAGCATCATGGGTTACTCAGGGATTACCTATGGCACAGGTTGCGCTGAATTATGGTGCCAATGATCTCGGTGGAACCATGATAGAGGAGAATGTGGTAAGTGCTACAGGTATGAATGTTAAGAGCAAAAGCGTGGAAGAGCTTGTGCATGCTGTGAAAAAAATCGGCAGACCTGTTGCCAAAAGGGATACGCTGTATAATATCTTAAAGCGGTATTGATATAGCAGGCACATGGTATGCTTACTCACCTAAAATTAAGAGATAAATTACTCTTTGGTACAGCAGGTGTTCCCATAAGCTCAGAAGGTAATGATAGCATCTCAGGCATCAGGCGAATCCATGAACTTGATTTAGGGTGTATGGAGCTTGAGTTTGTCCGAGGTGTTAGAATGGGTGAAAATACAGCCATTGCTATCCATAAAATTGCAAAGCAACTTGGTATAAAACTAAGCGTGCATGCACCATATTATATCAATCTGAATGCTGAGGGTGAGAAGCTTATTAAGAGCAAGGAGAGAATACTCAGGTCTGCAAGGATAGCAAGCTTATGTGGCGCAGAAAGCGTTGTAGTGCATGCTGGTTACTATTTGGGAAACCCAAAAAGTGTAGTGTATGAAAAAATAAAACATGAGCTTATAGAAATTCAGGAGCAGTTGAAAAGTGAGGGTATAAAGATCACCCTTCGAGTTGAGACCATGGGTAAGAAATCTCAGTTCGGAAGTCTTGATGAGGTATTAAAGCTCACAGAGGTTGAGGGTGTTCTTCCCTGCATCGACTTTGCTCATTTGCATGCAAGAAGTGGTAGATGTAATTCTCTTGAAGAGTTTGCATTTGTTCTTTCCAATGTGGAGGATAAACTTGGAGATGAAGGAATAAAAGATATGCATATTCATGTTTCTGGAATAGAGTATTCTGAAAAAGGGGAGAAAAGACATCTTGTGTTTGAAGACTCTGATTTTAATTACATTGAACTTGCTCAGGTATTTTTTGATTTTAAAATAAGAGGGGTGGTTATCAGCGAAAGCCCAAATCTTGAGGTAGATGCATTAATACTGAAAAAAGAATATGAAAGCTTTTAATCCATGGATTATATTCGCTGTACTTACAGCTTTCTTCGAATCTGCAAAGGATGTGTTCAGCAAGAAGGGTCTTGAGGATATAGATGAATATGTAGTTGCATGGGCATTGAGGTTTTTTGCCCTGCCTTTTCTTCTACCTCTGCTGTTTTTTATAGATGTTCATATAGGCGAAAAGTTCTGGTTTGCATTGTTGATTGGAGGAAGTATGAATATTTTCACAACCATACTCTATATGAAAGCCATCAAGTACTCTGATCTGTCGATAACAGTGCCTATGGTTGCTTTCACACCCATGTTCCTTTTGATCACCTCACCTCTAATAGTTGGTGAATTTCCCTCTTTCATGGGGTTGATTGGAATATTGCTTATTGTTACTGGTTCCTATGTATTGAATATAAAAGAGATGAATAGAGGGTATGTTTTGCCCATCAAAGCCCTTTTGAAAGAAAAGGGTCCAAAACTTATGTTATTCGTTGCTTTTCTCTGGAGTATCACTTCAAATATCGATAAGATTGGAGTTCTTAATTCCTCTCCCATCTTCTGGGTGATTTCAGTGAATGTATTCGTAGCCATGCTTTTATTTCCAGTGATGCTGTTAAGGTCAAAGAACATTCAAATCTCAAAAAACTTGAAAGCTCTCATGCCCATTGGTCTTTGCAGTGCTTTAACACTGATATTCCAGATGACAGCCATCAGTTTAACCCTTGTTGTGTATGTTATCTCAATAAAACGAACCAGCACTCTGTTAAGCGTGCTATGGGGTTTCTTGATCTTCAATGAAAAGGGCATAAAAGAGAGAATGCTGGGTACTGGAATCATGATGCTTGGTGTTATATTCATAACCTTGTTTCATGCATGATTAAAGCAACAAGCAAAAATACAACCTTTCAATAAAACCATATTGATGATGCCTCCCACCATACTGATAGCTGGTATAAGTAGTGGTGTTGGAAAAACCACAGTAGCTCTGGGATTGATGGCTCTCCTGAGCAGAAGATACAAGGTACAGCCCTTCAAGGTTGGACCTGATTTCATCGATCCCTCTCATCACACATATGTATGCGGAAGACCATCAAGAAACCTTGATAGCTACATTATGGGAGAAAAAGGGGTGCTTGAGACCTTCAAGCGTGCTTCATCTGATGCTGATTTCTGCATAATTGAAGGGGTTATGGGTTTATATGATGGCATAGGTTCAACCGAGGTGGCCAGCACAGCCCATGTTGCCAAAATACTCAAGGTACCAGTGGTACTGGTTATCAATGCCCATGGAGTCTCAAGGAGTATAGCTGCTATGGTGAAGGGCTTTATGGAATTTGATGATGTAGATATCAAAGGGTTAATCCTCAACAATACAGGAGGAGAAAAACATGTTAGGCTTATAAGGGAATCACTCAGAGACTCTGGAATCATTATACCTATAATAGGTGGGATTCCAAGAGTTATGAGCTTGAGAATTCCGTCCCGATATCTCGGGCTTCACATGGCTAAAGAAGTCAACCAGAATATAACCGTACTTTCAGACGTTATTGAAAAATATGTTGATATTGAAACCTTGAAAACAATAGCATACCCTCCTGAAAATGATATTGAGTTAAAAGAGTATGAGGAAGAGTTCAATCTTAAAATAGGTATTGCATGGGATAATGCTTTTTGCTTCTATTACCAAGATTCTCTGGATGATCTAAGAAAGCGTGGAGCAGAGCTTGTCTTTTTCAGTCCTATTAGTGATGATCTACCTCACATAGACGGGATTTATATAGGGGGAGGGTATCCTGAACTTTATGCTAAGGAACTTGAAGCCTCAGCTACAAGAAATAAGATAAAAAAAGCTGCTTACGATGGAATGCCCATATATGGGGAGTGCGGTGCGTTATTATATCTTAGCGAAGAGCTTGAGACAGATAAAAGATATAGAATGGCAGGTATACTTCCAGCATCTTCGAGGATGACTGATAAACTGCAAGCCCTTGGTTATACAGAGGCAGAGGTTGTTTGTAATAATTGTTTTGCCAGAGAAGGTAAGGTAATAAGAGGTCATGAGTTTCATTATTCTATTACAGAATGCGAGAGAGATGCCTGCTTTGGTTACAAATTATCGCGAGGGAAAGGTATTTATCAGGGCATGGATGGGTTAATTGAGCATAACACCATGGCAAGCTATATGCATACACATCCTGCTTCCTCCTCCTTTGAAGAGTTTTTGCGTTCATGCAGTGGATACAAAGCTAGGTAGTGTACTCTGCGTTGATTCTAACATAATCATATGTGAGATCACAGCCCCATGCAGTCGCTTTAGCTTTACCTAAGCCAAGATCAACCTCTATAATGATTTCATCACTCTCCATTATTTTATTAATATCATGCATTTCCTCAACAATCCTTCCTGAATCAATCACCATAGCTTCATGTTTCTTATCCAAAAATTTCAGCGAAATTCTATTCTGATCAACATACGCACCAGAATAACCTACTGCTGCTATAACCCTTCCCCAGTTTGGGTCTTTTCCGAATATTGCGCTCTTTACCAAAGATGAAGACACTATAGCTTTTGCAGCCTTTCTTGCATCCTTTTCTGAGAGGGCACCTTTCACTCTTGCCTCTATGAGTTTGGTAGCCCCTTCACCATCTTTTGCAATCATCCTTGCAAAAGCGATACATACAAACTCAAGCCCTTTCTGGAATTCCTCTATCTTGCATTCTTTATATCCAGTTGCTGTGAGAATAACCATGTCATTGGTGCTGGTATCTCCATCCACCACAACCATATTAAAGCTTCTATCTACAGCGTTTTTCAGGCAGATTCTTAAAGCTTCCTTTGATAGCATGGCATCTGTGTACAGAAAGGCAAGCATGGTTCCCATGTTGGGTGCTATCATCCCTGCCCCTTTTGCTATACCTCCAATTCTTACACCATTATCAAGCTCTACAGCTATGTGCTTGACAGTTCTATCAGTGGTCATGATGGCTCTGGCTGAAGCTGTACCAGCTTTTTTATTTTCTGATAATCCATTAACCACTTCATCAAGATGCTTTTCTATCCATGCTCTATCGATATATCTCCCTATCACCCCTGTGGATGCCACACCCACTTCTTCTACCCTACATCCAAGTTTCTTTGCTAATAAGCCTGCCATCCACTCTGCATCCTTCATACCTCTCTCGCCAGTAAAGGCATTGGCACACCCGCTGTTAGCGATAATTGCTTTTAGGTTTCCTTTCTCTAAGGCTCTCTTTGTAAGAATTACAGGCGCAGCTACCACCTTATTTCTTGTAAAGACACCGCAAGAGCTTATATGTCCTTCTGCTACCATAACAGCAAGTCCATTCTTCCCCTGCTTTATTCCATTTGCTTTCACTCCCTTAACAGCACATATGTTACCATCTATGATTCTCATACTGAAAGACCTTTTATTATATCGCTTCTCGCAACAATACCCACAAGCTTTCCCTTTTCTACCACAGGTAGTCTATTTATTTTGTATTTGACCATCTTTCTAGAAGCCTCTTCCACGTCATCCTCAGGAGATATGGTATGTACAGGAGTTTTCATGATTTTTCGTGCAGGCATCGATCTCATATTTTCAAGAGCTTTTTTGGCTTCCTCAAGCCTGAGAATACTTCGTATGGGTACTTCAATGATTTCAAG
>CAZCRM010000014.1:0-17839 GCA_964501085.1 uncultured Methanosarcinales archaeon
CAGCTTGAAGCTTTAATACGTCTTGCAGAAGCAAGCGCAAGGGTGAGATTGAGCAATGTGATAACAAAAGAGGATACAGACAGGGTTATAAGAATCGTGATGGCAAGCCTTAATCAGGTTATGAGAGATGAGACTGGCAGACTCGATGTAGATATTATCAACGTTGGTATTGGTAAGAGTCAGAGAGATAGAATCAAGATATTAAGGCAAATCATTCAAGAGCTTGAGGGTGAGCATAAAGGTGGTGCTCCCCTGGAGAAGATAATATCAAGGGCAGAAGATGCTGGCATAAAAAGGGACGTTGTGGAGGACATGATACAGCAGTTAAAGAGAACAGGAGAGATATATGAGGTGAGCAATGAACGATTTAAGGTTGTTTAATTTTTAATTACGTAGCTGAGAAATTATTTGCTTTCTTTACCCTGCTTGCGTTTTTTTATTGCTACTATTTCAATAGAATATATGCCATTTATGCATTTATCTTATAAATTATAGTAAATAAATTTATATGTTATACATACATTGTGTAGACTGAAGCAAATGAAAACTCAACGTAAAAAGGAGGGATTTCATGGAGATAAGTGCACATAAGTCGGTACAGGAACAATATCAGGTTTTGAAGAAGGACGGGATAACCAACACCTTTGACAGATTTGATGCACAGGGAAAAAGATGTACCTTCTGTGAAGAGGGTATAAGCTGTCAGTTGTGTAGCAATGGACCCTGCAGGATAAAGCCTGGAGCATCAAGAGGGGTGTGTGGCATTGATGCAGATGCCATGGCTATGAGAAATCTGCTCTTTCTCAACACCATGGGAACCTCTACCTACACCTTCCACGCTAAGGAAGTTGCCAAAACATTGAAAGCTACAGCACTAAGAAAAACTCCTTTTCAGATAAAGGACGAGACAAAACTGAGAATGCTTGCTGAGGCACTTGGAATAAAAGCGGAGAATCTTCAAGAGCTTGCCATAGCTGTTGCAGATGCCATACTTTCTGGAATCAATACAGATTCTGACACCGAGCTTGTAAATGTTATCAACATGGCACCAAAATCAAGGATAGAGGTATGGAGAAAGCTTGGCATCCTGCCAGGAGGACCATTGCAGGAGTTGATGGATGCGGTATCAAGCTCCCAGACCAATATCGATGGAGATTATATTTCCTTAGCAAAGAAGGCACTCAGACTGAGTATTGCATGTATATATGGTTCGCAGATTCCACTTGAGTTAGCACAGGATGCTCTCTTCGGAACACCTTCACCCCATACAATCAACGTTGATCTGGGAATCATTGATCCAGAGTACGTGAATATCGTGGTGAACGGTCATGAGCCCTTCATAGGGGCTGCTCTTATAGAGGCTGCCCATGACCCAAGAAATCAGGAAAAAGCAAAAGCGGTAGGTGCAAAAGGACTCAGAATCATAGGGTGTATTGAAACAGGGCAGGAGCTTGTGCAGAGGTATAACGTAGATGATGTATTCGTTGGTCTTATAGGGAACTGGCTGAGCATAGAACCTGCTCTTGCCACAGGGGCTATAGATGTGTTTGCCATGGATATGAACTGCTCCCCTCCTGCCATAGGAGAATACAAGGATAAATACAATGTAACCCTTGTATCGGTTTCAAAGCTCGTCAATATACCAAAGATGGATACTCAAATAATCTATAAGCCAGAGGAGGTATCCAAACAAGCAGAACAGCTTATTGATTTGGCAATAAAGAACTTTGAAAAGCGCAAGGGTAAGGCTACAAATACCTCCACCATAACCCAGAAAGCCCTCATTGGTTTTTCAGCAGAGGCATGTCTCGCTGCATTGGGTGGAAAGCTTGACCCATTACTTGAGGTTATTAAAGATGGAAGCATCAAAGGCGTTGTCGCTCTTGTTAGCTGTACCACTCTCATGGGTAGAGGACAGGATATAAACACCATCAAGATAGCAAAAGAGTTAATCAAACGCAATATTCTGGTAATCAGTGCTGGATGCGGAAATGCAGCGCTTCAGGTTGCCGGTCTCACCACACTTGAAGCAAGAAATATGGCAGGTTCAGGTCTAAAAGCTGTATGCGAGAAGCTCAACATTCCTCCTGTGCTAAGCTTTGGTACATGCACAGATACTGGAAGAATTGCCCTTCTGGTTACTGCTGTAGCTAATGCTCTAGGAGTTGACCCATCGCAGTTACCAGTAGCAGTCACCGCACCAGAGTATATGGAGCAGAAAGCCACCATTGATGGAATATTTGCAGTAGCTTTCGGGCTTTACACCCATGTAGCGCCTCTTCCACCTGTGACAGGAGCACCTCGCTTAGTGAAGCTTCTGACTCAAGATGTAGAAGAGCTAACAGGCGGAAAACTTGCAGTCGAGACTGATATGGTGCTCGCTGCCAACGGAATCGAGGAGCATATCAACAAGAAAAGAAAGGCTCTGGGACTACCATAAGAAGATGCGCTGAATAGCGCATCTTTTTCTATAAAGTATAGCGATTATAACATTTTTGATTATAATCAATAGCAGATAAATTTTTATTTTTTAGAACCCTTGTCTGTTTTAACAAGGATAAGAGGTGAATTATGAGAGTTGTTGTAATTTGTATTTTAATATTGTCTGTTACTGCACATGCACAGGAAGTGGATCCCTGTATCAACTGTCATAAGGCATCAGGGGTGCTTGGTGGTATTATTAGGGACTGGGAAGCAAGCAAGCATGCAGAGCATAATGTAACATGTAAGGACTGCCACCAGGTAGAGGAAGGATATCCAGGTGGAATATCTCATAATGGCTTCACGATCTCTCCTGTGGTCTCACCAAAAATGTGTGGTAAATGCCACCCTAAGGAAGCAAAGGAATTCAAACAGAGTCTTCACTCCTTGGGAGCAAAATACTATGAATACCTCTTCAGCAAGCAGAAGCTTCCCTATCTCGAAAGTCAGATTGAAGGAGGTTATATTGTAAAGGAGGGGAAAAATATAACCCATGCCGCTACTCTGAGAGGATGTCAGGCATGCCATGGCACAAATATGACTGGAAAGACATCCAAGAATTTTGAGGTCTGGCCCAACAATGGGATTGGAAGAATAAATCCAGATGGAAGTAAAGGAAGTTGTGCAGCATGTCATAGCAGGCATAAATTCTCTATAGCAGAGGCAAGACATCCTGAAACCTGTGGGCAGTGTCACATGGGACCTGATCATCCTCAAATAGAGATATATCTTGAGTCCAAACATGGTAATATCTACGCAGCAGAGGGAAACACATGGAACTGGAGCAAAGAGAACTGGAAGGCAGGCATTGATTACAGAGCACCTACATGTGCAAGCTGTCACATGAGTGCAGCACCAGGAGTGCCATCTACCCATGATGTAAGCTCAAGACTGAGCTGGGAGCTTGAACCACCTGTTTCAAGACATACAGATAATACTGCAAACACCCTTGGTACACCCATAAGTGATGGCTCAAGCTGGCAAGAAAAACGGGACAGAATGAAGAAGGTATGTAGGCAGTGTCATTCTTCTGAATGGACTGAGAACTACTACAAGCAATTTGATATAGCGGTTGAGCTCTACAATAAACAATATGAAGAAGCCAAAAAAATAGTGGATAGGTTATATGATCAAGGTTTGCTTACCAAGACAAGCTTTGATGAACCCATAGAATTCAAGATATACGAGATGTGGCATCATGAAGGCAGGAGAGCTAGGATGGGCGCCTCCATGATGGGGCAAGATTACGTACAGTGGCATGGTTTCTATGAACTGCTGAAGGATAAGGTAGAGATAGAGCATATGGCAGAGGAATTGAAAGAAAAATCTAACAAAAAAGCAGCAGGTATGGGAGCAGTGGCAGGAATTGTAGCTGTTATTGGTGCAGTGCTTTTATCAAGATGGAGAAGAGGATAATTCCTTTTAATGAAAGATATGATAATAATTAGGATGATAATCATTATTTAAATTATATATTATGAGCGTAAATATTATATACTAATAAAGCAATAACATAGTCAAGTAGTATTAGGTATCTAGGCCTTTAGTACCCTCAGTCTCCTTCGACCCATCTATTTTACTTAGATACCTACTCTACTTCTTTTTTTTATTTTTTCTTTTCGCTCATTTCCACACATTGGCTTGAGCGAAGCAAAGCATTAAAGCATTATAATTTCATGCGCATCGCTACGCTCGGATTATGGTTAATGGATATGAGCGATCAGTATCGTAGATTGTTCCGATAACTTAAAGAGATGAGCGTTTCTTTTTTCGCATCTAAAACCTTAATAGTAATATTACCATACTAATGCTATGGAACAACTGCAGAGGATTGCTAAAGAGATTAGAGAGTTTGAAGGTGTTATACGGAAGAAACCCATAGCAGAGCTTATAGATATATTCAAAAGTGTATGTTCTGAATACTCAAACTCTGTTGTGGATTTTGGTGATGATGCTGCTGTGATAGATGTTGGAGGCGAGGATTACATACTCTTTGCAGCAGATGGTATATGGGGCAAACTGATCAATGCAAGCTCATGGTGGTCTGGGTATAGTTCTGTTCTTGTAAATGTCAATGATATCGCAGCCATGGGAGGAAAACCCATAGCTATGGTCAATGTACTTTCCTCTAATGATAAGAAGGTTGCCACTGAAATAATCAGAGGTGTCAAGGATGGTATAGCCAAGTTCGGAGTACCCATGGTGGGAGGACATCTGCATCCTGATACCCCCTATACTTCATTCTCTGTTGCAATCATCGGCACGGTTAAGAAAGGATGCTTAATAAGGAGTAGTACAGCAAATACTGGCGATATCATAATCGTTGCGTATGATATGGATGGCAGAGTAGGACCCAACTCGCCATACAGCTTTGATTCCACCACAATGAAAGAACCAGAGGAGGTGAGGGCGAAATACAGGGTGATGCAGGAGCTTGGGGAAAAGAAATTGGTCACCTCAGGAAAGGACATCAGCAATCCAGGCACCATAGGAACCTTAGCCATGCTTCTTGAGACGAGTTCAAAAGGAGCAAGAGTAGAGCTTACAAGAATCCCTTCACCCAAGAATATTGATTTTGTGCAGTGGTTGAAGATTCATCCTGCAACAGGATTTATTGTGACCACAACAGCTGAAAACGAGAGCAAGGTATTGCATATTTTTGAGAAGGCAGGATACAAAGCTGCAAGCATTGGTATTGTAGAAGATACACGCAGATTAGATATCTGTAGCAGGGATGAATGTGTAACAGTATTTGATTTCAAAAAAGATAAAGTTACTGGCATCACCACCAAATAAACTTATTACTCATTTGAGCATAGTGGTAAGCATGATTGTTTCCATGACCCTTGAACTCAAGGATATTCCTGGACAGCTTGTTCTTGCCCTCTCACCCATCTCAGAGCTTCATGGAAATATAATGAGTGTGGTGCATCAGCACAAGGAAAAAACTCCACGAGGTACAATCCCTGTTCAGGTAATGTTTGAGATTGAGGAGAGGGTTCTTAGCAAACTTATAGAGCGTCTGGAGAAGAGTGGAATCAGAGTAGCAAGGGTTGGGGAAGAAAGACTCAGAGCCTCGGTTTCAGTTGTTCTTATTGGACATATCGTGCATTCAGATATGGGAGATACCATAAACAAAATCGATTCCACTGGCTTTGCAGAGGTGGTTGACCTCTCCCTTTCCATGCCTGGCATCCATGAATCCTCTTCAGCATATCTTGTAATCAATGCCATAGGTAATAAGGAACTTGATAAAGCGTTGGGGATATTGCGCAGTATTGCACGTGAGAAGGATCTGCTTCTCATCGAGCCTATAAGGTTGAATTCAGAGGGAACATGAAGACCTTGAAGATATCAATAATAGGGTTTGGTTCTGTTGGACAGGGAGTAGCCCGTGCTATTATCTCAAAAAGAGCATATCTTAACAAATATGGTATTGATATTAAAGTTGTGGGTATCGCTGATTCAAAAGGGTGCATGATACGAGAGGAGGGAATAAACCTTGAAGAGGCTATAACCTTAAAGAAACAGAAGGGTAGTGTTGCATCAGGAGACAAAGTGGATGATTTAATTCGTAACGTGGAGCATGATATTGTGGTTGAGGTTACACCCACCAATATAGAAACAGGCGAACCAGGGTTGAGCAACATGCTTGCAGCTTTTGAAGCAGGACGGCATGTGGTGACCTCAAATAAAGGTCCTTTGGCATTACGTTTCTCTGAGTTAACTGAGGCTGCAGAGGATAATGGTGTGTTCTTCAGATATGAAGCTACAGTTGGAGGGGCTGTTCCTATGCTCAACCTGATTCATGAAGCACTGGCAGGGAACACTGTAAAAGGAATTGAGGGCATACTCAATGGTACCTGCAACTATATCTTAACAAGAATGGAAGAGGAAGGGATGCCATATGAGCTTGTGTTGAAAGAGGCACAGGAACTGGGAATTGCGGAAACTGACCCAACATATGATGTGGAGGGTATAGATTCTGCATGTAAGCTTGTTATTATCGCAAACTCGGTTTTTGAAAATAATGCTACGTACAAGGATGTTGAAGTTACGGGTATTACCAGGATCACACCAGAGGCTCTTGAGCTTGCCAGCAAGAATAACTATGTGATCAAGCTTGTATGTGAGGCTGTGGATGGCGAGCTTACCGTGGCACCGCGTCTTGTTCCAAAGCGTCACCCTCTTGCTGTTGGAGGAACACTGAATGTAGCGTCTATTCTCACCGACCTTGCGGGAAGAATCACCATCATTGGAAAGGGAGCAGGCTCTATAGAGACCGCAAGTTCAATACTTAGTGATATTATATATATTGCGAAACATGAAGGCAGTCTTGGTAAGAAGAAACCAAGCTGAAGAGGTAAGGAAAAAACTGCTCTCTGAAGGAGTTATTGATAAAACAAGAAAACTTATAATAAAAAATGGTTTTGTTGAAATTCCAGTAAAATCATCTTTCTCAGATAATAGATTTACCATAATTGAGCAGGAAACACCTGAGTTCTATACGTCAAGAAAAACCCTGAAAGATGTTCTTGATATACCTGAGAAAGAACTCCTGCCAAAAGGATGGCAGATTCTTGGGGATATCATTATTGTATCAATACACAAAAAACTTGAAAAATACAAAACTGAGATTGGAGAGGCGCTTCTTTCCCTTCACCCTGAATGCAGGAGCGTGCTTCTTGACAGGGGTGTTAAAGGAACATTCAGGCTTCCTCAGAGAGAGGTGATAGCTGGTGATAGCAATACAGAGACCATACATCGTGAAAATGCATGTGTTTTCAAGCTTAACGCTGCCAAAATCATGTACTCCAAGGGTAATCTTGCTGAGAGGAAGCGCATGAGTGAGCTTGGGAAGGGAGAGACAGTGGTGGATATGTTTGCAGGTATAGGTTATTTTTCAATACCCATGGCTGTGCATTCAAAGCCTGAAAGAATTATTGCTATTGAAATCAACCCTGTAGCTTTTGAATATCTGAAAGAGAACATAAAACTAAACAAGGTTGAGCATATTATTGAGCCCATATGTGGTGATTGTTCTGAGGTCACTCCTGCAGGAATAGCAGACAGGGTGATCATGGGATATCTCAACGCCTATGAGTTTCTTGAGCATGGTATCCATGCTCTTAAGCATAACGGTGTTCTTCATTATCATGAGGCTGTGCCTGAGGCAGTGATGCATCGCCCAGTTGAACGTGTTGTAGAGGAGGCAAAGAGACAGGGAAGAAAAGCTGAGATTACTGGAATGAGAAGGATAAAGAAGTATGCTCCAGGGGTGTGGCATGTGGTGGTTGATGCTATTATTAGATAACTCATTTGATTTCAAACTTCACACAAATCTTGAAGAGTCTTTTTGTAGGTAAGTTGAGAACGCTGAGTTTTGTTTTTTTGGAGATTTCCTCAAGAATCTCCTCAAGCCTTTCTTGACTTTCTGCTGATAAGGTAAACCAGATATTATATTTAGCTGGTCTGAGATAGTTATGTGAGACCTCATCATACTGATTGATAATCCTGACAACCTCTTCTATTTTTTCCTCAGGTACCTTCATTGCCACAAGAGTGCTCACCCCACCAGTATTCTTTGTGCTGATTATAGGCCCTATGCGTCGAATGGCGCCTTCTGAAATAAGCCTTTTGATTCTTCTGATTACCTCCTCTTCCTTAAGACCAAGACGTTCTCCCAATTGCTTAAAGGGTCTATGTGTGAGCGGGAAATCAAACTGAACCAGATTCAGTATTTTTTTATCTACCTCGTCTAAAGAAATTGATGCCAATTTCAATTCCTCGATGGTATGTATATACAATACGGCTCTTCATTTAGGTAATCCTTTGTGGAGGCATAGGCTCTTGCCCTGCATCCTCCACATACCATGCGATACTCGCAAACCCTGCATTTCCCTTTGAGCTTGGTAACATCACGAAGGTCATTGAATACCTTTGATTCTTCCCATATTTTCTTGAAGGGATGCTGGCGAATATTGCCAGCAAGCACAGGCAGGTAGCCACAGGGGTAAACCTCTCCTTTGTATGAAACAAAACAAAAGCCTGTGCCTGCAAGACATCCTTTCGTCATGGCTTCGAGTCCATGGGTTTCTGGGGTGATTCTTATTCCCTCCTCCTTAGCTCTCTGACGCATAACCCTGAAATAATGTGGAGCACAGGTTGCTTTTAACTGGATTCTTCTCTCCTTGCTTTTATCATAGAACCAGTTGAGCACATTCTCATATTCTTTTGGGGGAATCTCTTCCTCACGAATCTCTTCTCCTCTTCCTGTTGGAACAAGCATGAATATGTGAAGGGCAGATGCCTTTAATCGAAGAGCAAGCTCGTATATACCAGGGATTTCTTTAAGATTTCTTTTTGTTATGGTGGTGTTGATCTGGAAGCTTAACCCATGTTCTTTCATGATTTCAATTCCATGAATCGCTCTTTCAAAGCATCCAGGCTCTCCCCTGAACTCATCGTGGGTTTTTGAAGTGGCACCATCAATGCTGATACTCACTCTCTGTACCCCAGCATTCTTTAATTTTCTTACAATATCATGGGTTAAAAGCGTGCCATTGGTTGCCAGCACAACCCTAAGACCTTTATGTGTAGCATATTCTGCAATCTCGTAAATATCACTTCTAAGAAGGGGCTCACCTCCTGTGAGGATTACAATGGGTTTGTATTCCGCAAGCTGATCCACAAAACGTTTTGCTTCAGCAGTGGATAGTTCATCCTGTAGTGGTTCTTTTATCGCTGAGGCTCTACAGTGTATGCATGCAAGATTACACGCTTTTGTAAGTTCCCATGCAACAAGTCTTGGTTTATGTATCAATGAAACCTTATTCAACCTCAACCTTTATGTAGTTAGCGAATATGGTAGCAAATATGTTGCAAAAGCTATATATCGCCTTTGGTGTAGTGTGGGTTGTCATAATAGCGTATATACTGAATCTGATACGAATACGAAGAGAATTGAATAAACTTAGTTACGAGTATGAGTATAGAGAACATCCTGAGCTATAGGAATATTGCAGTTGTAGGTATCTCTGATAAAACAGAGCGTCCAAGCTACATGGTGGCAAGTTTTCTTGAGGAGCAGGGATACAATATCATACCAGTAAATCCTAAACTAACAGAATGGAGAGGAAAGAAGTGCTATCCAGACCTTCTTTCTGTACCTTATAAAGTAGAGGTTGTGGATATCTTCAGACGTCCAGAATTCGTTCTACCCATAGTCGAGGAGGCAATAAAGATAAAGGCAAAGGCTATCTGGATGCAGGAAGGTATTGTGAATGAGGAGGCTGCAAAAAAAGCCATGCAAGCTGGAATAGAAGTAGTAATGGATAGGTGCATGAAAAAGGAGTATCTGAAGCTAAAGGCTGATTACCACTGATATGGGATGAGACGCCTTATAGCGGATATTGTAGACATTGTAGGGTATTTTGAGCAGGTTTGTTTGAGAGGACACCTTTGAGAAAAGCTTCCTGCGCACGTTAGTGAAATTTATCCTATGAAGGTGATGCCATCATTTGTTATATCAAATAACATTGGCTGAAGGTTTATTGGGGTATTTCGCATCTTTTTAATCTCAAGATATCGTTCTTTTTTATTTGTATATGGGTTTTCAGATACACCAAGCTTTATCACACCATATGTTGAGTAGGCTGCTATATTACCAGTGTATTTATCAGCATGCTCATCCATCACAAGAAGAGTTGTGATTTTCCTTTTATTCATGTAATAATTAAGTGTGTCAATCTGTGCTCTGAATTCATGAGGACTCATGTGCAGGGCTAACACACCAAGGTTGTCTATCACCGCAACCTCACAGTCATCTCCAAGTTCCTTTACAAGATCTATCAGATTGCATCTCTTAGAATCGATCTCCTCTATTCCAAGTTCAATAACTTCTTTTATTTCCTGCGTGAATTTTTCATACACCCTGCTGATGTTCAGAAGTCCTGAGTCGTAGTACTCCATAAGGTTACAGTTGATACTTTCTGACTGCAAAATCAAATCCTCTGCATCCTCTTCTGTGGCGATATACGTGCATTTTCTACCATCCACACATGCCTGTTTTATAAAATGAAGGCATAAAAGTGTTTTACCGCTTCCACTCTCTCCGATAATAAGTACGCTTTTTCCTGCAGGATATCCTCCGTCCAGTCTTGTATCAAGAGCTTCTATGCCTGTTGATATTCGTTCCATCTTTTACCTCCTTACTTTTATTTTTTGATTTTATAATAAGTTTGCAACAATCATCTTGGTTTCCAAGAGTTTTTTCCATTTGCACATAAACATCATGGTTATATCTTGAAAAAATTCTTGTGAAGATCGAGCGTGTCAGCATGCAGTAGGTGTAATGTACCTTCTCACCCCATGGACAGCGTATATTCACCACCTCATAGCCTCCCACAACCTCATGTATTGTAAACTTCCCACCAATCTCGTTCATCATACTGCATGCTATCTCACCAATCTCCTTAAGACTCCTTTTTCCTCCAAGTTTTTTGACTATGAGTTTTTCTACTTCAATGCTAAGCTTCCTGATAACAACATCTCTTATCTGTGGTGATGTTCTCTCAAACAGGAGTGGTAGAACACTTGATAGTACAGTTTTCAGTTCCTCTCGGGTCTTGTAGTATTTTGTTGTGGTCAGGTCTGCTATGGTACATAGCGTACCTGAAATACTGTTGTTATATGGTGTTGTGCTGACAAGGGTTGGTTTCTTCTCCCCTTCTTTCACATACCACTCCAACTCAAAGGGATGGGAGGAGTTGAGTTTTTTCTTAAAGACCTTGAGGTTTGCATCATCAAGCAATCTTGAGATATTGCTACCTATAATCTCCTCATTACTCCTTCCAATCATGTTTGAAAAAAAGCTGTTGCAGTAGTGTATTTTACCCATACTATCTACAACCACTACACCCTCATTCATGGTCTCAACAAGGGTGCGATACTTTTTCTCAGACTCGCTTATGCGTCGCTGTAGTTCTTCCAAATCAGAGATTCTCTGCTTGAGCTTTTCCACAGTACTTACTTCGGTTTCAAAGCGCTCTATGAAACTCTTTCCTTTAGAATCCCTCATCACAAGTCCTATGCCGAGCAGAAGCACGAACACGATATTAAAGGCATGCTCTAATATAAACCAGAACACATTCTCATTGGATGCTGTCAGAAGATTGTAGATGTGATTTATATGCGAAATAAAAAGTAGCAAAAAACCTGTACCTATCAGCAGTGTTCCTGTGGAGTGAAGCTTCATCCCCACACTCACCAGTAAATATATTGAAGAGAGGATGAGCACTGCATGATACACCTCAAACACATGATCCCCCCAGTGATTTCCAAACAGCATCCCCTCATGCCATGTATTGATATAACTTCTACCAATAACAAATGCAAGCAATAAGGTTATTGCAAGGTTTGCAAACAGGAAGAAATTCACATTTGATATATGCTGTTTCCATATTACCCTCATCAGTGCATACACTATTAGCACAAGAAAAAGTGTCTCCATAGTATGGTCTATTAACGGAAAATAGGGCTCTGGCTTGGGAATACCAGTAAATTGATACCTAAGCTCAAGAATGCTATTGTAGAGTGCATTCAACAGCAGCACTGTAAATGCTGAAGCAAACACACCACTCCACCTGCTACCTCTACGAATGCTGATATACAGTACAACCCCCACTACCAAAAACACCAAAACAGGATACAATAAACTATACAAAAACTTTATTAACAATATAATATCGTTCTTCATTTACCACATCTTGATATCACGGTAACTATATATCCTTTTGCTCTTAATTCAACTCTGATGCGATTAACAGTAGATGAGTATTTCATGGAACTTGCTACTGTGGTGGCAAAACGGTCTACATGCCTGAGAAATCAGGTTGGTGCCATCATGGTAAAGGATAAAAGAATACTCTCAACAGGCTATAATGGCGCTCCAAGAAATCTTCAGCATTGCTTAGATATTGGTTGTATACGACAGCAAAACAACATTCCTTCTGGCACAAGACATGAGCTTTGCAGGGGTGTTCATGCAGAACAAAACGCCATAATTCAGGCAGCTCTTCACGGTGTGAGTATTGAAAATGCTACACTTTACTGTACTCACCAGCCATGTATACTCTGTGCAAAGATGCTAATCAACGCCAAAATCGAGAGAGTGGTGTTTGGAAGAGGCTACCCCGATACTGAAGCTCTGGAATTTTTCGAGAGTGCGGGGATAAGGGTTGAACAGCTAACACCAAAAGCTATTCTCTGATGGAACTAAGGGATGCAATAAAAAGAAACATGGTTCCAAGGAGTAGAAAAAATCCCAGCATTGTTATTAGCATCCTACCAACAATGGTATGAGGATACTGTATTGCCCATGGTACTATCAACATCAATAACCCAATGAATATACTCACCCCTATACCAGAAACCAATGGACTCCTACTCAATTTTACAATTCACCTCTTCCCACTCCATACCTCTTCCTGTCCTTTAACTCCTGCTTCTTACCTTCATTCCACCCACTCACAGCCTGAATATACCCCGTAACTCTCGAAAGATGCTCTACATTAGTGCTTCCACAGTTAGAGCACTTATTCAGCAATCCAGAAGCAACATGAAAATCATCCTTGCATAAGGTCATGTCCTTTGTAAAGGCAAAATACCCCACTTGCGTCTTCTTGGCAATATTCATGGCAAGCTCCTTAAGTCCATGAGGGTCAGGTGCTGCCTCTCCAAGCCAGATATGAAGAATATTGCCTCCATCCACTATTGGGAAGAATGCTTCTTCGATCCTTATGCGCTTGGGTAATGGGATATCCGCACCTGGTGGAACATGCGTACCATTGGTGTAGTATACTGGTAAATCCCTTGATTCATTTAGCTTTGCTAAAGCAGCCTTTACATCTCCTTTGATAATAGGTTCTGCACACTTTCTGTACTCCTTATGTAAAAGGTCAGAGACCGCAAACCTCTGTGCAGTGGTTTCAGCAGGCGTTCTTGCAAGTACTATCTTCATCCCATGTTTCTTGCTTAGCTCTTTAGCATAGAACTTCATCTCATACATGGCTCTTATCGCAAGCCTTCTTGCCTCTTCACTCTCATGCATCTGCTTACCTGTATGATACTGCACCATCTCGTTGATCCCAACCACACCTATTGTATAAACTAAGCCACTAATATCAACCGCAACCTCACCACGCTTGAAGGTAACAGGGTCCTTGGGTCTCTGTGTTGCAAAAGGCATCCTGTTATTATTTATAACAATGTCCATCCACTTTCTTTTAATCTTGAAAAGCTCTACGCATATATCCATTAGTCTCTTAAGCTCTGAGAAAAGCTTTTCATCATCCTTATTTGCTTTATAGGCTGCTCTTGGACAATTCAAAGAGATTACCTGCCATGCCCCCATGGAGAAATGCTTGCCATTTCTGAAGTAAAGCTTGTCCTCAAATTCTGGGTCGTTTTCATGAGTTGAAGAGAACTGGTAGGCGCAACAGTTACCTGTCACAATACCAAAAACATTACAGAAATTATGAGAATCTCCTACTTCAACTAAATCATATACATAGCCATCATAGTAGCTCTCCTCTATTGCTTTGACTCTCAGAAGATGGAAATCGCCTTCAATGAGGCATTTTACATTTATGGGTATGCTCTCTGTATCAATCAGTTTTATGGATACATGGTTATGGTTATGGTACTGGCTTGGATAAGCAATATGAGCATAATCTAAGCCAACCTTGATAGGTATTCGGGTAAATATGCCTCCTCTGTTTGAGGTTATAGGCATTACTGCTGATTTACCATAACCTATAGATTCACTGAATTTCAGTATCTGGTCTTGAGAAGAAATCTGTGCTATATATACTCGAAGAGTATAGACCTCTTTTGTATGTGGATGTGTTGTTTTTTGTATTTCTTCATGATAGTTCATCTGAACATTTATTCGCTGAGCTAACAAAACCAGTTTTTGCACAGCTTCTTTTGAAACAAGTTTGATACGTATGGAATTAGCATGTGATTTATACTTCTTATTAATGGTATTAACACCAGAGTAAATATTTCCATCCCCTCTGAAAACTCCTTTTAGATACTCGCTAACAAGATGTTTTTCAACATTGAACATAAGGTCTGGAATAGATTTATCATGGGCATTATGACCACATCCAAGTGCATCTAAAAGTAGGTAGAGAAGTTTGCTATTAACTGTAATATTTATAGCTGTATTCTCCTCTGAGATTATTGGGTCTATGCCAAAGGCTATATATATGCAATGTTTTGCATCTTCTACTAAATGGTTTTCATTTTTGCTAAAGGATAATCTTACTGAATATCTACGTTTTGAATGGTCACTGCACCCTTCTGCAAGATAATATCCCAAAAATCTTATGAGTTCTGGTGTTACACATAGTTTCTTTGGAAGACCTTGTTTTTTAGCGTATTTAATATTGACAATATCATCTTCAACAACGATTTCATCCTTGTTTTGTAGTATTTCTTCAAGGTCTATGTAGTCTCCAGCTCTGATTTTCTCTGGGAAACAGTCATTTTTTAAGACTGGCAGGTATTCACCTTGCTTTAAATTTTTAGCAATCTTCTTTTCGAATCCACCATTTGTGTACACAAAGAGGGGATGGTCTGGAGTTACCTTTATTCGACGTCCTGATTCAAGTATTATGTTCAGTATTTTGCCTTTATATCTCTGGCGCATAATACCTTTGAATTTTTGGGGTATTACTTTTAGCCTTCCAAACTCCATAGTAGGTGCAAGTGCGTTTAGCTCTACAAATTCTCTACCATTAATATCAACCTCCACTCCTTTTCTTGCATTCTCCTCGAATATACTGGCTATGTTACCTACCTTTGCTCTTCCATCTTCAATAATGGGTATTAGCTCCTCGCTTGAAAGGCATTGATAGCAGCTTATGCCCTTACCTGCACCTCTGTACTCAGGTAATTGGTTATCAAAGTATGGTACGCCATACTTGGCAGCAAGCTCAAATGCTTTTGTATAGAGTTCATCATAGCTTAAAATATCAGGATTTCTTTTATTGAATTCTTCATCCTCTTCCATGAAATCAGGCTCAATGCTGATCTCAGGCTTGGGGAAATTGAAGGGCTTGCCCCAGTAGTCACCTTTAAGCATCACGTTCATCAACGCCTCAAAAGCAAGCCTTACCTCACGCTCGAATTCCCCATAAGTGCGAAGAGGTGCCTGCTTACCATCCCATACTTTACCTTTATACACAACAGGTTTATCCTTCCAAAGTTTTGGCACTCCAGGAGATAACTGCACAGAAGAGAATACAAGCTGTCCTCCTCTTGCCACCATCATCTGGGTCATCTCATACACAAACATCTGCATTAGTTGCTCTATTTCTTCATAGCTCATGCCCTCAAAATAGGGTGCTATGAAGGTTAAGAAATTATAGAACCCCTGCCCTCCAGAATTATGAAGTATTATCCCACCATGACCACCTGTAAAGTTCTCATACCCTTTAATTGAGAAATCATACACATATTTGGTTGGAGACTTCACACGTCTGATTGAACTAACAATATCAAATCCCAAATCCCCATTCACTATTTTCTCGATTCTTTTAATTCTTTCTTTTTCATTTTCTTTCAGTTTCACTGTATTTTTTAAATAAGCTATGAGTTTTTTCACCCGTTCTGGGGAAAAGTGCTTTTTATTATGTATATTATATAGTTCTGGTATTGTTTTAGTTGGTTTTATATCCTCTACAAGCTTATGTATTCCTGCATGGTTAAGTGGTATTGCTATTGGTGGTTTTGTTGAGGTCAAGGTTTGTGTTTTATATTCAAAATTCTTCATACTGAGTGACAAATATTCAATAATCTTCTTTATATTGTCTTTACCATATACAATGGTTCGATATGACATTGATGGAGCAATAAAATGATTTTTAACATAGCGCTCTTTAGAATTCACACATTCTTGTCGTCCTGTTATTCCAAGTTGAAGTAAGAGATA
This sequence comes from uncultured Methanosarcinales archaeon, assembly GCA_964501085.1. GTDB lineage: Archaea > Halobacteriota > Methanosarcinia > Methanosarcinales > Methanoperedenaceae > CAZCRM01. The sequence continues at coordinate 16,481 of CAZCRM010000014.1, forward strand.
GAGCAAATCAGATGCCAATTTCTTGGTAACGGTTTTATAAAGAATTGCTCTTTGGTGTGTGTTACCATCACAATAATATCCACTGAGAAATTCAAGCTTATTTTCCTCAGTAGTATTGAATATTATTGTAGGAATTCTTTTGTTCTTGGAGTTTGTCCCAGTTTTAATTACTTCCTTAAAAATCAACGCTAAAAGCTTACTTCTAACAATAACCTGAACCTCTGATGAATGTGGAGTTTGTATGTTAGCATCTATTCCAAAGATATCCTTAATGCATTGTTTTGTATCCTCTATCTCATTTTTTTCATGCGCTCCGAACGAGAAACCCACATAATAAATATTTTTATTGCTGTCCCATGTGATATGCCCTTCAGCAGCGAAATATCCTAAAAGTCGAGCAAAATTTGGTGTAATTCTTATTTTAGTAGGGATTTGGTGCGAGGAACGGCTTATTCTCAGTTTTGCTGCTTCATTCACCTCTATATTATTCTGCTTTATATACCATAATGGAACACTACGTTTCCAATCATGGTTATGAATTTGATTGCTATGTGTTATACCAGTAACATATATATCAGAGATTAATTCATCTGGTAATTTTATTAGCTCTGAAACAAGGTTTATATCTTTTATAACATTATTAGGTAATTTCTTTGGCACAACCACATAATCTCCTTGTTTGAGTTTTGCTGCCTCTATTGCTTTTATTTCTCCCCCATCCAATGTGAATACACTATGCGCTCCAGTAACAAGCACCTTTCTTCCGGATTTGGTAACAATTTCATAAAGCTCCTTAGGAGAAGGATGGCGTATTACTTTATCAATCGTTTTATATTCCATCTTAAGTGTTTTAGGATTAAACGCACAGGCTTCAAGATTGAGGTCATGCACATCCAGCATCTCACCATTAATCTCAGGAATAGGCACTGTTTTTTTGCCATTCATTAAGGTATCCACAAACTCCCCTATTTTGACAAGTTTTATTTTATTACCTTCTTTAATCAAGACCTCTTCATTACCAGCTACAGAGAAATTGGTCTGAGCGCTACCCAATGCTTTTACAGCATGAAGCACAGCTACCTCTGGTTTCTTGGCAGGCCCTGCCACACTTGCCTTTGTTCCATTACCGTCTGGCATTAACCCATAATAAAAGAAATACCTCAAATCCCAATCTTGACAGTTATGAATTAAGATCCCGTCAGATGCAAAGAACAGATGACTGTCCTCTTCACTATTCCCTTCTAAAAATACGTCATACACATAGTTGTCTGATGGTTCTATTGAGGTTATCTCTATGACTGATTCCGGCTTTGTGTGGGTGGTAATGCCAGTAACATTTGAAAGAAAGCGATGTATGTG
>CAZCRM010000015.1:0-17665 GCA_964501085.1 uncultured Methanosarcinales archaeon
TGAGGTGGTTCTCATGAACTTCAGGACGAAACAGTTTCTCAGAAAACGATTCAGGGATTATTACCATTTTTTCAATCTTTCGTTACCCCCTGATTTCAGCAGAAGAGAATGGGGCTTTATTCTATTTGATGAGTTACCAGAGGTGGTAATGCGTCGCCATAAGGCCTTTTCTTCAGAGAGAGAACTCCTTGAATACATCAGAGGGATGGTGCCTGCTCATGTATACTGTTCTTCAGCATATTATAAATTCCCAAATGCGAATACCATGAATGAGAAGCAGTGGCAGGGTGCTGACCTAATCTTTGATCTGGATGCAGACCATCTTCCTCAAAAACCTAAATCTTATGCAGAGATGCTCTCAAATGTGAAAAACGAAACCTACAGACTTCTTGATTTCCTGCTGGATGATCTTGGTTTTTCAGAGGATAGCATAAGCATCGTGTTCTCAGGAAGTAGAGGATACCATATCCATGTGCGAGACAAAAAAGTACTTTCATTAGAAAGTGCAGAGAGAAGGGAGATCGTGGATTATGTGGTGGGAAGAGGGTTGAACACTGATCTCCTGTTTAGGTCAAAGCAGGTTGTGCATGATACGGGAAAATTCAGGAAAAAGGTACTGGAATCACCAATGAAGATACGTTCTTTTGAGGATTCATCTGAGATAGCAGGATGGGGTAAGCGAATCATCCGTTACCTGATTCATTTTTTGAAGGAAATATCAAAAAAGGATGAAAATGAAGCCATTGATGAACTTATGGATATAATTAAAAGCTACCATCTGAGAAAAGCTACTACGTACAGGTTTCCTGAAGATCTCGAAGAAAAGATTGTGGAGATGAAGAAGCAGAATCAAAGGATTGGATTGGAAAAAATCGCAAACAAAATAGGGGTTTCCAGTGATATTGTGCGCAATGTTCTGATAAAACATGACCTATGGGATTTCAGACCAGAAGCTATGCTTAAACTGAAAACTATCAGGGAAATCGCACAGAATAAAAGAGCGTTGAGCATGATAGAGCATGGAATCATGGATTTCAAGAAAGCAACATATATCTTTGAGGCTATTGTTTATAAGGCAATTCAAAGCAACAGTGTGCATCTTGGCATGCTACATACAGACGAACCAGTAACAGGAGATGTGAGGCGTCTTATACGCATGCCCTCCTCACTGCATGGAGGAACAGGTATGAAGGTGGTTCCTCTAAGCTTTTCAGAATTTGAAAAGTTCGAACCCCTTAACGATGCTGTGGTGTTCAGTGAAAAAGAAATCAAGGTTAATGTCATTCCCCCTCTGAAACCCCAGAATTCCGTTATAGAGATGAAGGGAAAAAGTTTTAGAGTGCAGGAAGGTATCAATACCCTACCAGAGTATGTAGCAATATACCTCATGTGCCGGGGAGCTGCTGAGTATGCCTGATGAAATAAATCTTGAGAGTATTTTAAAAGTTGAGAGAGACAAACGAAAAAAACTCGTTCCTCTTGAGGATGATTTCTATGATAGGGTTGCAGAGCAGATATATCGACTTGAAAATGAAAAAAGAAGAATTAACGACCCATACAGTACAAAATATGCGATGCTTGAGGATGAACTCAAAACAATGCGAAAAGCCATCGAGGGTATAATCTACAATCGTACCACAAAGATTATAAATGAAGCAAGACACGATGCAGAGATTGCTCTTCTGCATGGAGATACGCAGAAAGAAAAACCTGAGATGACCGAGGAAGAGCGTAACTTTTATAATAAGCTATTTGAACTCATGATAGAGTTCAGAGGCACGCTTCTTGATAAGATCTTCAGAAACGTGCAGACACAACCTCCTTCAAAAACTCAAGAAAAAAAATCTAAAGGCAAAAAGGATATAAGCAAAGAATACATGTTGGTGCGTTTACTGAGAGATATCCCAACGTTTGTCGGAGCAGATGGACGCAACCACACCCTGGCGAGAGAAGATGTCGCTGTTTTATCAGCCATGAATGCTAAAGCACTGATCAATCGTAACGTAGCAAGAGAGATAATGGTTAAAAGGTGATTATGATGAAAATGCCCAAGAAATTCAATACGTATTGTCCTTACTGTAAAACCCATACAATGCATATAGTTGAAAAGGTTAAAAAGGGTAAGGCGTCTTCATTAACCCGGATTGCAAGGCAAAAGCGTAGACAGACAGGTATAGGTAACTCAGGCAAATTCTCAAAAGTGCCTGGAGGAGATAAGCCCACAAAACGTGTAAACTTAAGATATCGATGTTCATCCTGTAAAAAGGCGCATCTCAGAAAATGCTTTAGAGCTGGGAGATTTGAACTTGTGGAGGTTTAAGTATGGAGCCCAGAAGCAGGTTTCTAAGGGTGAAATGTAATGATTGCGAGAACGAACAGGTGATTTTTGGATGTGCAAGCACCTTAGTAACCTGTCTTGTATGTGGCAGAACCCTTGCAGAACCAACAGGTGGCAAAGCACTTGTGAAAACCCAGATAATAGAGGTTCTGGAATAATGCAACGAAGTGGCTGGCCTGAGGTAGGAGAACTCGTGGTTTGCAGTGTGAAGAAGGTCACTGATTTTGGAGCATTTGTTGAACTTGATGAGTACGATAACAAGGAAGGTTTAATACATATCTCTGAGGTTGCTTCTGGCTGGATCAAATACATAAGGGATTATGTGAGGGAAGGGCAGAAAATCGTATGCAAGGTGCTTCATGTGGATGCAAGCAAGCATCACATTGATCTCTCACTTAAGGATGTGAATGAGCATCAGCGCAGGGAGAAGATTCAGCAGTGGAAGAATGAACAGAAAGCAGAGAAATGGATTCAGTATGTTGCCAAAACCACAAAGCTATCTTCTGAAGACCTGAATAAGCTAATAGGTCTATTCTATGAACGGTTTGGAAGTGTTTATTTAGCCTTTGAAAAATCACTGGTTGGAGGTGCTCAGGTATTAACAAAAATCGGTGTTAGCAAAGAAGTTGCTGAGATGATTGCAAAGGTTGCAACAGAGAATATGAAAAAACCAGAGGTTGAGATTGCAGGTTATGTTGACCTCACCTGCCCTCTTCCTGATGGCATAGATGTGATAAAGAAGGCATTGATCAAAGCAGGAGAGGTAGGAGATAAGGAGATAAAGGTTAACATCTCATATGTTGGTGCTCCAAGATATCGCATCCATGTTGTAGCTCCAGATTATAAAAAGGCTGAGAACATTCTTAAAAAATCAGCTCAGTCTGCCATCAAGATTGTTGAAAAGGCTGGTGGAACTGGTAAGTTTCACAGGCATGACGGGCAGAAGACTTGAAATATGGTATCAAAGATAAGAAAATGTGTTTGTGGAAGATACACCCTTAAAGAAATCTGCCCAGTATGTGGTTCCCAGACAATGTATTCCAGACCTGCACGATTCTCTCCTGAAGACAGGTATGGAAAATATAGAAGGATGATAAAAGAAAAGATAAAAAGAACATGATTAAGACAACCATCATACGCTTTAAAAAACCTAGACTAAAGAGACCTGTGCTTATAGAAGGGTTACCAGGCGTAGGGCATGTGGGAAAACTGGTAGCTGATCATATGGTTGAGGAGCTTGGCGCCAAGAAGATTATGGAGATATACTCACCCCATTTCCCCCCACAGGTTATCGTGAAGAGTGATGGCACAATAAGGCTTGTGAGAAACGAGCTTTATGCATATAAATCCAAGAGTAAACATGATCTTCTGATTCTTGTGGGGGATCATCAGAGTGTTACCAATGAAGGACATTATGAGTTATGTGGAGTGTTTCTCGATATAGCTGAAGAATTCAAGGTTGAGAGGATATATGCTTTAGGAGGTTATGCTGTAGGACATCTTGTGGAGACTGAAACAGTTATCGGGGCTGCAAACAGCATAGCTCTTGTGAAAGAGCTTAAGAAATATGGGGTTGAGTTCAGAGCCAATGAACCTGGGGGTGGAATTGTGGGAGCTTCAGGACTGCTACTTGGGCTAAGTCAGCTTCGAGGAATTGAGGCAGCATGTTTGATGGGAGTAACCTCTGGTTATCTTGTGGACCCAAAAAGTGCCCAGAGTGTGCTTAAGGTGTTATGCAAGCTACTTGAAATAGATGTGAATATGCAGGCTCTGGAAGAGAGAGGGGCAGAGATGGAAAAAATCGTGGCAAAACTCAGAGAGATGGAGGAGGACAGGATGCCTGTCTCCTCTGAGGAGGATTTAAGGTATATTGGGTAGTTCAATCCGTCTCATCACTATACCCTCAGCAACCTTGGGAAGGAAGAGAGTGGATTTCTGGGGAAAGTTCTTTCCTTCCTCGAAAGCTTTTTTCTCCACATCCTGAATGGAAATTGGATTTAAAAGAAACGCTACATTGAACTCTCCTCTGTTTACTCTGGCAATGGCTTCAGAGGGACTGGCGTTGAAAAACACATCTTCAACAGGATCTTCTATTAGTTGATCTATGAGCCATTCATGCAGAACTATGAGATCAAGACCTGTTGCTTCGCCCCGTTTCTTTGATAGTTCACGTACAGCGTTTTCATTGGCTTTAAGTATGCTGAATCTTTCTCCATCGTACATCCCAAACCTAACATCGTACTCGCTCTCACGTTCACGCAGGAGTGAATAGAATTCTTCATTGTTCTCATGGCTCTGCCATTCAACCGAGAAGCTTTGTTTTATTAGCATATCAAGCTCTTTATTGCTAAAGTTTCGTACAGCTCTGTGCCAGGGGAGTAACAGCAGGGCTTTGTCCCCTCCTTCCATAAGCATCATCATGGTGTATTCTATGCCATCTCTCTCCCTCATGAGGTTTGAGGCAGTGTATCTGTGATGACCATCAAGGATGAGAATCTTTAACCCTGCCATCATCTCAGTTATTCTCGTGATGAGCGTCTTATCTGTTATCTCCCAGAGCAGGTGACGGCATCCATCAAGGGTAACATCCACGATTGGAGGTTTTTCAGGGTCTGGTTTGAACTCTGGGCGTCTGAATCCAAGATATTCTTCAAAAAGGTTATTCAGAGCGTGATCAGGCATGCTGTATTCAGCGGTAATAGGAGAGAAGTTCATCATACATGCCTTCATGAGTTCATAACGCTCCAATGTGTTGATTTCAAAGATGTTCTCATGCCCTACTATGTCTCCTTTCCCAAGCTCTTCCACCCTCACAAGAGCAACAAGCCCGAATGCAAAATATTTCTCCTTTCTATCCTTTTCATGAAGCTGGGCAAGAATCTCTGGTGGGAGGGTGAACATGATACCATATATATAGAAGGCTGGTTCTTTTCTTTCCACAAGAACTCCCGATTTTTTTAGACGCAGAAGGTTATTCTTTGCATATCTTATAAATTCGCTCATCTTCATGTTCTTTCTTCTTGTGGTGACGTGGATGATGTTGTTCTTTTGTTTGGCGTATCTTGAATAATTGGTTTCATCTATAGTATCATACACAGGGCAGATGAGTGTGCTATTCATCATCTCAGGATTGATAATCGTGGCTTTAAAAGGTTGGATATCCACCATGGTTGAGCCTTGATGTTTTTAACTCTGTTTTAGCTCTCTCATTTTTCCTGCTCCTTTCAGAACAGGCTAAAAGTTAAATCCTTCTACATGTTTTTAGTATATTTAGTTTTTCGGTGTTTATAGGCATATTTGATATCTTTAATAAGTCTCTACTACTGCATTAAAACTTTTTGTTTTAAGGCTATATTATGCAAAGCAGATAAGTGATGCATAAAATTTTTAATAGATTATATATTTAAAAAGCAGCTAAACTATATATATTTCAATACCAGAATTAATTAAATATCGGGTGATACCAAATGAACAAAACCATTGAGAGTTTGCTTGAGGAAAAGCGTGTTTTTCATCCCCCTGAGGAGTTCAGCAGAAAAGCACATATAAAAAGTTTTGATGAATATAAGCGTATATATGATGAATCCATTCATGACCCTATTTCTTTCTGGGCTGAGAAGGCTGAAGAGCTTGCATGGTTTAAGAAATGGGAGAAGGTGTATTTCTGGGATGCTGAGAATGCTGTATGTAGGTGGTTTGAAGGGGGAAAGCTGAACGCTTCCTATAACTGCCTTGACAGGCATCTCTCAACAAGAGGGGATAAAGTAGCCATCCTCTGGGAAGGGGAACCAGGTGATACCCAGAGCTATACCTATAAGCAGTTATATATGCAAGTATGCAGATTAGCAAACGTTCTGAAGAAGCATGGCATCAAGAAAGGTGATAGAGTTGCCATCTATATGCCCATGATTCCTCAATTGGTAATAGCCATGCTTGCCTGTGCAAGAATAGGTGCAATACATAACGTAGTCTTTGCAGGCTTCAGTGCAAACTCGCTAAGAGAACGAATCAATGATAGCTCTTGCAGAATGGTGATTACTGCTGATGCGGGTTTCAGGTCAGGCAAGACCATACATCTTAAAAATAACGTTGATATCGCCCTTAACAGCACTGTAGAGAAGGTGATTGTTTATAAGCGTGCTGGTATTGATATAGATATGAAACAAGGAAGGGATTTCTGGTGGCATGAGGAGATGGAACAAATAAAAGAAGAATGCCAGCCTGAGGTGATGGATGCTGAATCTCCATTGTTCATATTATATACAAGTGGAAGTACAGGAAAACCTAAGGGGGTGGTGCATACCACTGCAGGTTATTTACTCTATACTCTGCTTACATTCAAATGGGTGTTTGATTATCATGAAGAGGATATCTACTGGTGCACAGCAGATATAGGCTGGATAACAGGGCACAGCTATATTGTGTATGCACCTCTTGCTTGCGGTGCCACTTGCTTGATATTCGAGGGCGTGCCTAATTACCCACGACCTGACAGATATTGGGAACTTGTGGAGAAGTACAGGGTTACCATCCTCTATACCGCTCCCACCGCTATAAGGGCGATGGCAAGAAGTGGTGATGAGTGGCCAAAAAGAAGAGACCTCTCAAGTTTAAGGCTTCTTGGTACAGTGGGCGAGCCAATAAATCCAGAGGCTTGGATGTGGTACTACGATGTGATAGGAAAAGGAAGGTGCCCTATTGTGGATACCTGGTGGCAGACTGAAACTGGGGGAATCCTGATTACCCCACTACCTGGAGCAATTCCACTCAAACCTGGCTCTGCTACCTTGCCTTTCCCTGGTATCGAGGCTACTGTGCTGAGAGAGGATGGCACTGAAGCCAAGGTGAATGAAGGGGGACAGCTTGTAATCAAGAAACCATGGCCAGGTATGGCGAGAACTCTTTATGGGGATCATGAAAGATTCAAGAAAACCTATTTCTCACACTTTTCAGGGTTATACCAGACAGGTGATAGTGCCAGAATAGATGAGGAGGGGTATTTCTGGATAATGGGGAGAATTGATGATGTGATCAACGTCTCTGGACACAGGCTTGGAACTGCTGAAATCGAGAGTGCTTTAGTCTCGCACCCAAGCGTGGCAGAGGCTGCTGTGGTAGGATATCCTCATGAAATCAAAGGTGAGGCTATCTATGCTTTTGTCACGCTTAAAGAGGGTGTGGAAAAAAGCGTTGAGTTGAAAAAGAGGCTCATAGATCATGTCAGAAAGATTATAGGACCAATTGCAAAACCAGATAAGATTCAGTTTGCAGATGCACTTCCAAAAACCCGCTCAGGCAAGATTATGAGACGCATACTCAGGAAGATAGCCTCTGGAGAGCGAGATTTTGGAGATATCACCACCCTTGCCAACCCCTCTGTGGTTGAGATGTTATTTAAAGAAAGAGAAACATGATTATTTTATCGCCACGTTAATACATTCCTCTGTGGTTGCAAGTATGCTTTTTCGTAGATATTTATGTGCCTTACCAGAGTTCACCATGATGCATGAGAATCTCTCGCTGGCAGGAGATACAACCATACAGGTGTCGCAGAACACCTTTGCACCGCTTGCTTCGATTTTTTTTATTAACTCAGGATGCTTTTGTTTTATCATTTTAGAGGTGAATATCCACACCTCTTTTTTAACATTCTTATTGTTCAAAAGATGAGCGAGTCTTTCAAGCTCTTCTACACCACAATGAGGGCATCCTATGGCTATAAGCTCAGGCTCACCTGAGGAATAAATATTAGCTATCTGTTTTTCCTCAATAGTAATCTTCTCTTTAGGTGCTTTGTATTTCTCAGCTTCAGGGGTAACTCCACTCACATGATACATAGCTACAGAACCTGTGGCAGCCATCGCAGCACCCAAAGATTTTAGTTCATTCTTTGAAGGTATGGTTTTGAGTCTGAACAAAGGTACCTTATCCTCTACCATCTCACCCGCAATATAACCTAAAGCGCCATAGTCTGAGTCGTGCAATTCAGCATCTACCTCTACTATAACCTCAGGAACTCGATTTTCATCCAGATGAAAACCATAGTTTGGAGTTTTTCCTATAAGAGCTGCTGCAAGAGCACTTGGTCCTCCTTCCCTGTTCGTCCTTGCCCCTATAACTGAGTTGGCATACGAAACCGCTGAGGATTCACTCCATGCTATATGATCATTGAAACCTGCAAGGTCAAGGATATGATAAGGGGTGCAGGTGCATTCAGTAATGATTCCAAGGGATTTATAAATGTTAATAATCTTTTCCTGCTTATCTGCAAAGCTTTTTGATATACCCATCTCTCTCCAGCATTGCCTGTCCATTCCCGCAGGGTTGAGAACAGAAGCTACAGCAACTCTTCCTTTCAGACTTGAGATCCATTCAAGACCAGCATCGCCAATGGTTTTGTAAGATACTCCTGCAATCTGAGCACTCTTTATCGGAATAAGCTTATCCGCACCATAGATATCCCCAAGCGCTACAAGTATTTCCATTGCTTTCTGATAGGTAGCGCCGTATTCTCCTTCTAATATCTTCTCTTCAAGAGATGTGAGATACATATTTTTATCAACCTATGCATATTGGTGCTGGACACCCTCCTGCATATTCTGCATCAGCAGATATATACGCTTTTTCATCTCCAAGATACAATACCTGCTTAGGCTTGCTACCATATCTGTAAACCGTGATTCCTTTGCACTTTAATTCATAGGCAAGCATATATGCTCTTTCAACATCCTTTATGTCAGCATCATGAGGGAGATTGATGGTCTTTGATACCGCATTATCGCAATATTTCTGGAATACCGCCTGCATCCTCACATGCCATTCTGGCTCAATCTCAAAAGCGGTTACAAACACTCGCTTTATATCCTCAGGGATTTCTTCAATATTCGAAAGCCTTCCCTGTTTTGCTATCTTCATCATCAACGCCTCACTATAAAAACCCCGCTCTTTTGCAACTTTTTCAAAATAGGGGTTGACCTCAATAAGCTCAGCACCTTCAAGCACATTTCTTATAAACGAAATAGCAAAAAGAGGCTCTATGCCACTGGAACAACCAGCGATTATGCTTATACTTCCAGTGGGTGCAATTGTTGTTACTGTAGCGTTGCGAATTGGTTTATCATAGATACTTCCTGGAAAATTGGGAAATTCACCCTTCTCCTCGGCAAGCTTTTCAGATGCTGAATGAGCTCTCTCCTGAATAAATTTCATAACCTCCTCACCCTTCTTCAGACCCTCCTCTGAGTTATAGGGGATTCCCAACTGTACAAGCATATCAGCAAAACCCATAACACCTAAGCCAATTTTTCTATTTGCTAAGGTAACTCTCTTTATTTTTTCTAAAGGATAATTGTTCACATCAATCACATTGTCAAGGAATCTCACTGCTATGGTGATGGTTCTCTCAAGCTTATCCCAGTCGATTTCTCCATTCCTTACCATCTTTGCAAGATTTATTGAACCAAGGTTGCAGGATTCGTATGGTAATAACGGTTGCTCACCGCAGTTATGCACGCATATAGCGTTTGCATCAAAAGCATTTATTCCAGGCACGTTAACGTCGTAAACTTCTTCATAGCCAACGCTTTCAATTCTTTTTACTTTTGCAACAAACCGTTCTCTGTTCATCTTTCTTTTATAGCTTTTTATTTTCTCATTAAGCTTTTCTGCTTTTTCAGGATGTGAAAAACCAATGTGTATTGCAAAAACAAGAATATTGTCATTTGTTATAACAAGCTCATGCCCTTGAAGCAGTTTTTCTCCTGCATTTTTTCTATTTTCATATATATTTGAGATTATTCCTAATCTTGCAAGCATTCTGCTGATTGTTTTTAAAGCAGATAAGTCTTTCAGCCATAGCCTTATTGAAGTTCCTTTCTTTGTATCTCCTACTACTGTGCCATCTGCATCAAATATCCCGCGCAAAAAGCCAATATGAAACTCATAACTTGTTTTCTCAAGTTCTTCGGTTACTTTTTTGTTTCCTGGTAAAATTCCAAATTCTTCAGCTAGATCTCTTAAAGAAGCAAGTTTCATTCTGTAGCTTCCTGAAGAAGCAACATGTAAGCTATTAAAATCAGCTCTGTGATGCAAAGTTTTTGCTGCTTTTTCTACTTCTATAAGCATCGACCTAACGCTTTCTTCTTTACCCCATATCTCAACGATTCCTGCCTCTTTTTTAAGCGTACCATCGCCAAGGAGTAGACCTAAAAGATAACCCTGCTCAAAAGTTCCTTTTCCATGCCATATTAACCCGCGATTATTTGAGAGAATAATTTCGTCTCCTTCTTTAAATTCTCCTGCCTTTTTCCAGGCTTCGTAAACTTTATATCTTGTTTTCTTAATAACGCATTTAACAACGTGATCTTCTGTAAGCTTTATCTCATAGCCCTTATCTGTTATTATTTTTATAACTTTTTTGACTCCTGTCTTATAAAATCCTTCTTTGCCCGTGGCATAGAATTTTCCATTAAGAGCGAGTTTTGTCTGCTTTCCAACAAGCTCTTTAACCTGGAAAACTCCTTCAGGGGTTATAATAAATGTATCGCCGGTGATGCATGGATTGGTGCTTTCTATTTTACCTATATGTGGTGTGGGGTTATGTCTGTTAATCTCATCTATGAACACAACCCCTGGATCGCCTGTTTTCCATGCCATGGTTATTATGAGATTCCAGATATCCCTTGCTCTAACCTTCTTCATCACCTCTTTATTTCTGGGATTTATTAACTCGTATTCTTCATCCTTCTTCACAGCCTCCATGAATCTATCATCCACTGCCACAGAGATGTTGAAATTTGAAAGAAATCCCTCTTTTGATTTGCATGTTATGAACTCAATGATATCAGGATGGTTTACATTAAGTATCCCCATGTTTGCGCCTCTCCGCTTACCCCCCTGTTTTATGACCTCAGTTGTGATATCAAATATCCGCATGAAAGAAACAGGACCTGAGGCCACACCCTTTGTGGATTTCACGATATCTCCTGAGGGACGAAGACGGGAGAACGAGAAGCCAGTACCTCCACCTGACTGCTGGATGATAGCCATATACTTCACTGCATCAAAGATGCTTTTTAGAGAATCTTCTATGGGAAGAACAAAACAGGCTGAGAGTTGCCCTACCTTAGTGCCTGCATTCATTAAGGTAGGAGTATTAGGAAGAAACTCAAGTCTGCTCATCACCTCATAGAATGCTTTCTCTTCCTCAGGATTCATGGCAACAGCTTTTGCTACCCGCCTGAAGAGTTGGGAGGGAGTTTCAATCACATTGCCATTTTCATCCTTTAAGAGATACCGCCTCTCAAGAACACGTATGGCATTCATGCTAAGCTTTAACTCATCTCTGACACCAAAAAACTCCTTTGCTTTCCTGAGTTCAGAACGTTTTTTTCGGTATAATATATATGCTTTGGCAACATTAACATAGTCGTTTTTAATCAGAACCTCCTCAACAATATCCTGAATCTCCTCAACATCAGGTATACCTTCTCTTTCTTCAAGGATTTTTATTACTTGGTTAGCGATATCCTCAGCCTTTCTTCCATCTTCGCTTTTTGTGGCTATGAAGGCTTTATGAATAGCATTCACTATTCTTGACCTATCGAACGTTACAACCCTGCCATCCCTTTTTTTAATATGGCGTATCGTGGTATTACCCTCCACTCACCACATTAGTAGACTTTTTCAGGCTCAAACACCTTTTCTCCAACCACTTTTCCTTCTATGGTTCTGTAAAAGCATGACCTGTAACCTGTATGACATGCTCCCCCTTTCTGCTCTACTTTTAACAATACCGCATCCTCATCACAGTCTATTAAAATCTCATGAACGATTTGTTCATGCCCAGAGGTTTCACCTTTCCTCCAGAGTTTATTCCTGCTCCTGCTCCAGTAATGTGCCAGTTTTGTTTCCATGGTTTTCTTGAGAGCTTCTTTGTTCATATATGCAACCATGAGCACCTCTCCAGTTTTATAATCCTGGGCTATAGCTGGTATTAAGCCATGCTCAAACTTCAGATTCTCTATTTCCATACAATAACCATGAGCCTTCATGCTTTAATAATCTTTCCAGATAGCCTTCATTCATCTAAAACACCAAACATATAAGTCATAATGCTTTTTCCATAATTATGCTTCGTATTCCTTATGGAAAAGGAAAGCTCTGCATAGAGTTACCTTCAACCTGTGATGTAAACATTGCAGTGCCACGAGAGCTTAGAGCATCAGATGAGATAAGAGAGATAGAGCGAGCTATTAGAAACCCCATAAACTCTATGCGTTTATCAGAGATCGCCAGAGAAGGTGAAAATGCAGTAATAATCGTAAATGATATTACTCGTTCTACCCCAACTGCAAAACTGCTTCCTCCACTAATCTCAGAGCTTTATGCTAATGGAGTAAAAGACATTGTTATAGTGTTTGGGCTTGGACTGCACAGAAAACAGACCGAGGAGGAAAAAAAATTCATTACAGGTGGGGTTAATCTCAAAAGCATTGAGCATGATATTAACAACTGTGTTTATATCGGCTCTACAAGTAGGGGCACCCCTGTTGAGATATTCAAACCTGTTGTTGAGGCTGATATAATAATATGCACAGGTAGCATAGAATATCATTATTATGCAGGTTATTCTGGTGGAGCTAAATCTATTCTTCCAGGAGTTGCTTCAAGGAGAAGCATACATGCTAATCATGCTCTCATGTTTGATCCTAATGCATGTGCTGGACGAATTAATAGCCCTGTGAGAGAGGATATTGAAGAGGCTGGAGGCATGCTTGGTATTGATTTTATTCTTAACGTTGTGCTTAATGAAAGAAAAGAGATAGTGTTTGCAGTGGCAGGGGATTATATCGATGCACACAGAAAAGGAGTGGATTTTCTTAATGAAAATTACAGGATTAAGGTGGAGAAAGCTGATATTGTAATCGTTTCTCCAGGAGGATGGCCCAGAGATATTAACCTCTTTCAATCACATAAGGCGCTTGAACATGTCAAGAACGCTGTGAAGGATGGAGGAAGCATCATTCTTGTGGCAGAATGTAAAGAAGGATATGGAAACAGAGTTTTTGAGGAATGGTCTCATTTAGGTTATAATAAGATAAAGGAAAGACTGAAATCAGGTTTTGTCATGGGAGGACATAAGCTTGCTTTTCTCGCTGAGCTCTCAAAAAAGGCTGAGCTTTATCTTGTCTCCTCGTTACATGAGGCTATACCATATTTCAAACAAACAACAATAGAAGATGCCTTAGAAAATGCGATTCAAAAACATGGTAGGGATGCAAGTATTCTTCTCGTACCGTATGGGGTTTCCACCCTGCTGTTTTAAGATTTCTGGGAAATCACCTCTTTAACAATTTCCTTTATGGGTTCTCTAAGTCTGCTATCAGGATTTGAGAGTTCCTCTTTTATTATATCAAGAATGAGCTCCAATCCACCAGGACTTGAGGTCAGATAATCCGCAACTATGGCATCAAGCCCGCTACAGCAATCTATACATACATCTACACCTTCTATCTCAGCATCATTTACCGGTTCAAGGGCTGTTTGGCAAAGGAAACATTTGCTTACCATACTCTCACCTCTATTAACATTAACACAACTGCTTATCAATGTTATCGTTAGATTAGAAAGCTTGATGTACCCTTTCATACCTTAGTAACCAAAAAATGGCAAAATCATCTCGTGAACTGTGGGAGGATTTCCTGAAGCGCTACTACTGGGAGAAAATACTGGAGCTTGCAAAAGAGTATCCTGAGAAAAAGAGTTTGTATGTTCAGTATTCTGATCTTGAGCTCTTTGATATTGATGTTGCCCATGAACTGCTTGAACATCCTGATACTGTTCTAAAGCATGCCAATGATGCATTAAAATCTCTGGACTTACCTGCGGATGTTGAGTTCAAGGATACTAACGTAAGAATATTCAAACTTCCTGAGCATATTCAGATTAGAGAGCTTAGGAGTGTTCATATTAACAAGTTCATAGCGATTTCAGGTCTTGTCAGAAAGGCTACAGAGGTGAGACCAAAGATAGTGAATGCAGCCTTCAGATGCCAGAGATGTGGATATATCACCTATGTACCTCAGACAGAAGGCAAGTTTATCGAACCCTATATGTGTGAAAATGAGGTTTGTGGCAGAAAAGGTCCTTTCAAATTAATTCATGAAGAATCTGAGTTCATTGATGCACAGAAATTAAGAGTACAGGAGTCTCCTGATGAACTCAAAGGTGGAGAGCAGCCTCAAACCCTGGATGTGAATGTTGAGGGTGACCTTGCTGGGATTGTAAATCCAGGCGATAGAGTGGTTATCTCAGGCATACTTCGCTCCTATCATAGAAGTACCCAGCAGGGCAAGAGCACCTTTTTTGACCTCATTCTGGATGGAGTAAGCATTGAAATCGAGGATAAGGAGTTTGAAGATATTGAGTTTTCAAAAGAGGATGTGAAGAAGATTCTCGCTCTCGGGAAGAACCCAAATATCTATGATATCGTGGTTCGCTCAATAGCTCCATCTATATATGGTTATGAGGAAGTCAAGGAAGCCATGGCGCTCCAGCTTTTCTCAGGCATTCCAAAAATATTGCCAGATGGTACCCGGATTAGAGGGGATTTTCATATATTGCTTGTGGGAGATCCAGGGGTGGCGAAGTCGCAGCTACTCCGCTATGCTGTAAAACTTGCTCCTCGTGGTGTGTATACCAGTGGTAAAAGCTCAACCTCAGCGGGTCTATGTGTTGCTCCGGAGAGTCTGATTTTTACAGATAATAATGTTTTTGAGATAGGAAAATTGGTTGATTCAACGAAATTAACTGAATTTAAAGAGGGAATCTTCTCAGGTGTTCTAAAAGAGCCTATAAAAGTTCAAACAATAAACTCAACAAAAATTTCTTTCTCTCAGGCAAGTACTTTGTGGAAGATCAAGTCTCCAGAAAAACTCGTAAAAATTAAAGCACAAACAGGTAAAGAAATAATAACAACTGCAGAAACAAAAATTTTAGTGCTTGAAAATGATGAAATTAGGTGGAAAAAGGCAAGAGAATTAAAAGAAAGTGATTTTATAGGCACTGTAAGAAGGTTAAATCATAAAGGCAGGAAATTATTAACAATTGAACTTATAAAAAACTTAGATATTACTGTTTATGGCGTAAAGTTATTGGTTAAAGAACTCATAGAAATGATAAAAGCCAAGAAAGGCTTAACAACGAGAAAACTTGCTGAAAAACTCGGCATTAATGAGAATTATCTCTACCATAACTGGATAAATGATGATGCAACAGGGAATATACATTTAAAAGCTCTCGTTAAGCTAGCTGAAGAAGCTGAATGTAATTTGGAAAATATTGCTGAAAAGATTGAGGGATTTTCACAATATCACGGCCATAAGATAAAGCTTCCAAAATACTTGGATGAGAGATTCCTCTATTTTGCTGGGCTAGTTGCTGGGGATGGGGACATAACAAAATCTCAAAGAGGAGGATACACTATTAGATTTTCAAATGGAAACGAAGTACTTAGAAGGAGGTTTAAAGAACTTATCAAAGAACTATTTGGTATCAATATTGAAGAAGAATATGATGGATTAAGAACACCAAGTATCAGGTTTAGTTCAAAAATTATAGCATATATCTTAAACAATCTGGGAATCCCAGAATCTCCAAAATCTCATAGAATCGATATGAGTGAAGTTTTACTCTCATTACCAGATAAAGAGCTTTTAGCTTATATTAAAGGTTTATTCGATTGTGATGGTAGTGTTGTTATTAGAAGAAATGGTTCATCTTTTGTTGAAATTGATACCACAAGTGAGAAACTCTCCAAAAAACTACAGTTAGCTTTGTTGAGATTTGGAATAATATCCTACTTGAGAAAAAGGGATTGTAGAGGAAAAGAAGAGGTTATAAAAACTAATGGCAAAACAAGAAAAATTACCAAAAAACATGATAGGTATGAGCTCATAATTTATGGAGAGAATATTGAGAAATTCGCTGAGTCAGTAGGGTTTGAACATCCAGAAAAGTCTGAAAAATTACGGAAATTGGTTCAGATAAGGAGAGAGAGAAAGAATAACAATGGTGATGTAATCCCTGATGTTTGTGATATAATCAAAGAAATCAGAACCTTTTACGGGTTAAGCATAGAAGAGGTGTATGAGTCAAACCTTAGTGAAAGTAGAAAAAGGATTTCTAGAAAAATTCTTCAAAAAGTGGTTAAAAATTTAGCTAAAGCAGATATTAATAATATTAAAATTGAGATTCCTGATGAATTCAGAATCAAAATAGGTGAAATTCTGAAACCAGAAGAATTAAACCTAAACAGGACAAGATTTTATGAGTACTTCAAAAGAAAAGGCAGAAAAACCAAAATACCTATTAAAATCCTTATTAAAGCTATTAAAAGACTCAAAAATAAAGATGTTTGCATTCAAGATAGAATTGCTAAGATTTTAAGCAGTTTGGTAAACCAAGAGAAGCAGATTAAAGAAAAACTCGAATATTTAAAAAGATTAGCATACTCAGACATAATCTGGGAGAGAATTAAAGAAATACGTGAGATTAATACTCCTTATGAATATGTATATGACTTGACAGTAGATAACTCTCACAGCTTTATAGCAAATGGAATTGTAGTTCACAACACCGCTACTGCTGTGAAGGATGAGTTTGGAGAGGGCAGGTGGACTCTGGATGCAGGAGCATTAGTGCTTGCTGATATGGGCCTTGCATGTGTGGACGAGCTTGATAAGATGAGTTCAGAGGATAGAAGTTCTTTGCATGAAGCCATGGAACAGCAGACCATAAGCATCGCCAAAGCAGGTATCATGGCAACACTTAAATCGAGATGTGCTTTGCTTGGAGCAGCAAATCCCAAGTTTGGAAGGTTTGACAGATATGAGCCCATTGCAAAGCAGATTAATATGCCTCCTGCTCTATTATCCCGATTTGACCTCATCTTTATTCTTACAGATGTACCTTCTGTGAGTAGAGATACCGCAATAGCAGAGCATATTCTTAAAGCACATTATGCAGGCGAGCTATCTGTGAGAAAGCAGAATGTGGCTAACTCTGGCATCACTCAAGAAGATATCTCAAAAGCTATGGAAGTGATTCAGCCAGCGATAGATACTGAACTGCTGAGAAAGTACATTGCTTATACAAGGAAGCATATCTTTCCTGTCCTGCAGGAGGATGCAAAAAAAGAGCTAATCAATTTTTATATAGGGTTAAGAAAGCAAGGAGAAGACCCCAACTCTCCTGTACCTGTGACCGCACGGCAGCTTGAAGCTTTAATACGTCTTGCAGAAGCAAGCGCAAGGGTGAGATTGAGCA